>JBFZEN010000309.1:0-3556 GCA_041306805.1 bacterium | reverse complement strand
GAAACGATGTGGTTCGCCCTTCTCCTTCTGGTGTCCACAACGGCCGTTCAAGCCCAGCAGCCTGCCTTCCCGACCGCGGAAGGGAGCGGGCGATTTGCCACAGGCGGGCGCGGGGGCGCGGTGTACGAGGTGACGCACCTGGGCAACAGCGGAACCGGTTCGCTCGCCGACGCCGTCAGCCAGCCGAACCGGACCGTCGTGTTCCGCGTTTCCGGAACCATCGAAATGGGGGACGCCATTCTCAGGCCGAGTTCCAACACGACCATCGCGGGCCAGACGGCACCCGGAGACGGCATCTGCATCAAGGGGCGGATCTCCATCGGAAGCGTGTCGAACGTGGTGATCCGGCACCTCCGCGTGCGCGTCGACGCCGGGGCCGCCAATTCTTCGGGGGACGCCGTCGACATCGAGGGAGGCACGCATGTCATCATCGACCATGTCAGCGCGTCGTACGCGCGCGACGAGGGAATCTCGTGCCAGGAAAAATCAAACCATGTGACGGTGCAGTGGTGCATCATCAGCGAGGCGCTGACGTTTGAGAGTCACAGCTACGGTTCGCTGGTGCGGGGTGATTACGGAGACCGGAAAACATACCACCACAACCTCTATGCGCACAACAACGGCAGAAATCCGCGTCCGGGCAACTATACGGCGACCGGGACGGACCCCGAAGGCCTGCATTTCGATTTCCGCAACAACATCGTGTACAATTGGAAGGGAAACGAGCCGGGATACAACGCCGACGTCACCATGACGAGCCGGTACAATTTCATCGGGAACGCCTATATCAGCGGGCCGGAGTCATCCGTCAAAAACAAGATTTTCAAGGAATCCTGCATCGACGCCTACGGCTTTTTCGAAAATAATGCGTACAACGGAGTCGTGCCCGCCGATCCCTGGAGCATGATCACGTTCAGCGGGCTCACCTCGGCGCAGATCAGCGCCTACAAGGCGCGTTCGGTCCGGGTGCCGATGGAAACCGTCACCACCACGTCCCCGGAACAGGCGCGAATCGACGTTCTCGCCTCGGCCGGAGCCAGTTGTCCCCGGCGCGATACCATCGATGCCCGCATCGTGAAGGACGTTTTGAACCAAACCGGGCGTTCGATCGCATCCGTGAAGGAACAACCCGAGGGGGCATGGCCCGAACTCAAATCCCTTCCCGCACCGGCAGACGGCGACCATGACGGCATGCCCGACTCCTGGGAAACGGCGAACGGCCTGAACACGGCGGACCCGGGCGACCGGAACAACGCGGCGAAAGACGGCTACACGCAGCTCGAAGTGTACCTCAACCATTTGACCGGTGAGATGAAAACCGGCGTGGAAAATCGAAACGCGGCCATGCCTCGTGAATCGGTTCTTCGTCCCAATTATCCGAATCCGTTCAATCCGTCTACGTGGGTCGTCTACGACCTGGCGCGCGACGTTCATGTCATGCTGAAAATCTTCGATCTGCAGGGCAGGGAAGTGGCGGTTCTGGAGGACGGCATGAAGCCGGCCGGTGTGCACCGGGTGCAATTCAACGCGCACGGCCTGCCGGGCGGCATTTATTTTACCCGGCTCATTTCGGCTTCCGGAGAAAAAACAGTCAAGATCGTGCTGGCGCGGTAGAAAAACCCGGCATCGGGATCCTGTCCGGCGCGGCGCACCGTCCTTTTTTAACCGGCCATGCCGGTCATCTCAGCAACGTCAATTTCCTGATCACATGCCGGTCCGGCGTTTCAAGGCGGGCAAGGTACACGCCGCTGACCAGAGATCCCGCGTTCCACTCCACGCGGTGCCTGCCCGCGGGCAGGACACCTGAAACCAAAGTACACAGGTCCCTTCCGTTGGTGTCCACGATTTTTAGAAGGACCGGGCCGCTTTTGAGAAGGTTCCATTCGAATACCGTACCCGCATTGAACCGATTTGGGTGGTTTTGGAGAAGGCATGGGCCCCCAACCGGCGTCATGGATCGTCTCCCGCACGGAGGCCGCACGCCGGTCGGGACAGGATTCCATCCGTCCGTTCCGCCGAGCACGTGGCGGGGATCCCGGAGCAGCACGGCCTCCGAATCCGAAAGCTGATGGGAGTATATGCTGCGCTTGCCCACGTTCAGCGGGGCACCATTTGGGTCGGTGCTGCGGTATTCCCAGAACCGCAGCGTGTTCTTGGCGTTGGTGATGTTCCAACCCTGGGGAGCGATGTGGGAATCCATGGCGCAATTCACGTAGGCCACGTTGCTGTACGGGTAGCCGGATCCGTCGACGCGCGCCAGCCAGTAGCCTGATAGGCCCGCTGCCCCGGTGAGCCTGCAGTCCACGAATATATAGCCGTACCTGCTCGCGTCGTTCCGCGCCTGCACGAGGTAGCCCGTGTTCAGGGCCTTGATTTCGCAATTCTTGAAATACACAGTCCCGCCGCCCCAAATGAAGTCCACGTCGCCCTCGATGTAGGAGTCCGCGATGTAGATCCGGCCGTCGAGCAACTGCGTGTCCTGAAAGCTCTTGAAGGCGCAGTCGGTGATCACGCAGCGCTGGGCCACGAGCTTGATGCATTCGGCCTGCGAACCGCCCTTGGGCGTGGTGTTGTGCAGCGTGACCTTGGACAGGGTGAAGTCGTCCGAGTACACGCCCATGAGAAAGCGGTAATGGGTTCCCGCGTTCAGGTTGTTGTTGGTGGTGTATGCAATTACGGTCGAATCGCGGTTTTCACCCCTGATCGAGATTCGGGTCCTGTTCTGGATGCACACGATTTCAAGGTATATTCCGTTCCTGGCCAGGATGGTGACGGGCTTGCTGTTGCCGGTCGGAATCCAATCCACCGCCCCCTGCACCGTGCAGAAATCGCCGGTACCATCGCCGGCCACGGTGACCGAAGACGTCCAGACCGGCAGGGAGGGGCGCGTTGTGAACGACCAGGCTGCCTTGTCCTGGATGCCGGGCCAGGGACGGCCCGAGCCGTCCTTGAAAAAACCCGTGTCGACCTTGACGTGGTATTCGGTGTTCAATTCGAACAGGTGGGTCCGTGGGTAGATCTCCGCCTCGTTCCCCGTGACGACGACGGGCGAGTACTTCAGCGTTTTGCCGCCGAACTGGTTGACCGGGACCTTTTCGGCTAGGTCAACGGTATCCACCGGGGAATTGGTCGAAGATTTGTAGATGACCAGCCTGCCTGCTGTATTCAAAACGGGCTGCGCGTCAAATACGATGCGCAATTTGGAGTCTGAACACGCGTGCGTTGCCCCGTTCGCAGGAAACAACGAGACAACGGAAAGCTGCGGCCAGAGGGAAACCGGCAGGAAAAACGGCAACAGAAAAACGGCCGTCATCGATGCAGGGAAACCCGTTTTCATCTTCATCTCCTCGCACCGGATGCATCCACCGCCAAGAAGCACGGACCGGAGGCGCACCGCGGCAGACCTGTTTTCAATCCAATAATAGAATAAATCGGTTCAATTGCAGCGGTTTTTTTCGATCGGCATCTGGGCATGGTGAATGGTCAAGGATGAAAAAATGCTTGACTGGCGCCCGCCCCCTCGGTTGCCGAATCGGCAGGGGAACCGGTGCGCATC
>JBFZEN010000308.1:0-4782 GCA_041306805.1 bacterium | reverse complement strand
AGGTCTACGTGGAGCGCTTCGGGAAACTGGAGCTCACGGGCACGGTGTTCAAGGACGACGCCCACCTGATGCACATCATCGAACGCATCGTCTCGAAGATCGGGCGCCGCGTGGACGAGTCGAGCCCCATGGTCGACGCGCGGCTCACCGACGGATCGAGGGTCAATGCCATCATTCCGCCGCTGGCCATCGACGGCCCGTCGCTCTCCATCCGGAAATTCGGCGTCAACCGGATCACCGTCGACCACCTGATCAGGCTCGAGACGGTCACCCAGCCGATCGCGCAGATGCTGCAGGCGGCCGTCCGTTCGAGGCTCAACGTTCTGGTTTCGGGCGGCACCGGGTCCGGCAAGACCACTTTGCTCAACATCCTCTCCAGTTTCATTCCCGCCACCGAGCGCATCGTGACCATCGAGGACGCGGCCGAGCTGCAGCTTCGCCAGGAACACGTGGTGCGCCTCGAGACGCGCCCCCCGAACATCGAGGGAAAAGGCATCGTGGCCCAGCGGGACCTGGTCAGGAACGCGCTCCGGATGCGCCCCGACCGGATCATCGTGGGCGAGGTGCGCGGCGCCGAGGCGCTCGACATGCTTCAGGCCATGAACACCGGGCACGACGGATCGCTGACGACGCTGCACGCCAACACCACCCGCGACGCCCTGCGCCGGCTCGAGACCATGATTCTCATGGCGGGCAGCAACCTCACTGAGAAGGCCATGCGGGAACAGATCAGCTCGGCCATCAACGTCATCGTCCAGATCGCGCGCCTGAGCGACGGAACGAGGAAGGTGATCAAGGTGTCGGAAATCACCGGCATGGAGGGCGACACGATCACCCTGCAGGATATTTTCGTGTTCGAGAAAATGGGCGTGCGCGAGGACGGCCGGGTGATCGGCGGTTTCAGGACCATGGGGTTGAGGCCCAAGTTCGCCGAGCAGCTGCACGCGTCGGGCATCACCTTGCCCTCCGACCTGTTCGAGCCCCATGTGGAAATGCTTTCAACCGAGAATGAAAAAGAAGAGGAGTCGTCATGAAGGCCAAAATCCCGGGTTCCGCCCGCCGGCCTCTTCAAATTCCGGATGCAGGTCCCGTCGTCCGGGAAGGAGAGGGAACGGGAGAAAATTCAGGCGTGATGGCGGCGGTCATGGCGTGCCTGCTGGCGGATATGTTGAAAAACACCATGAAACTGATGATTGAAAAGATAGAGGCCGAGTTATGACGGCGATCATGGTCATGCTGTTCGCGTCTTTCGCGCTCCTCTTCGCGGCCGTCCTGTGGTTCATCCACAAACGGTTCAACAACCAGGCGCGCATCATCGTCAGGCGGGTGAAGGAACTTTCGAGGGACCCGAAGAAGGGCGGGGGCGCGGAAAACGTCCCTTTCATCGTCAGGAACGACCAGCTCAGCAGGATCCCGGTTCTCAACAGGATTCTCGGGAAACTGGACGTGTCGAAAAGGCTGCACTCGCTGCTCGACCAGGCCGGCTCGAAGATGCAGGTGGGGCAGTTTGTCCTTCTCTCATCCGTCCTGGCCGCCGTGGGCTGCCTGGCCGGTCTGAAGTCGTCCAACGCGGTTTTGCGCATCGCGCTGCCGCTGATCATGGCCGCCCTGCCGCTGATGCAGGTCCGGATGCAGCGGGCCAGAAGGCTGCGGGCGTTCATCCGGGCTTTCCCCGACACCATTGACATGATGACGAGCGCCATACGCGCGGGCCACGCGTTCAACCAGGCCATGCAGCTGGTGGGCGACGAGGCGCCCGACCCCGTGGGCGTCGAATTCAAGCGCACGTTCGAGCAGCACAACCTCGGCATCAACCTGCGGGAGGCGCTGATGAACCTGGCCGGGCGCGTCGACAGCCTCGATCTGCGGCTGTTCATCACGGCCATTCTGCTGCAGAGGGAGACGGGCGGCAACCTCACCGAGATACTCGAAAAAATCAGCTACACCATACGCGAGCGGTTCAAGCTGATCGGGCAGATCAAGACGTACACGGCCCAGGGGCGGATGTCGGCCATGATCGTGGGAAGCCTGCCGGTCGGCTTCATGCTGATCATCTCGTCGCTGAACCCCGGCTACCTGAAGCCCCTTTTCGAAGACAAGCTGGGGCACCTGTTCATCGTCGTCTCCGGTTTTCTGCAGGTGCTCGGATTCATCATCATCAACAAGATCGTCCGCATCAAATACCAATAGGGAGGAACCGTGCCCCTGCCCGTCATTTTGTTTCTGGTTTTTCTCGTTCTTTTCTCGGCCGTGTTCGCGGGGCTGTACCTCTACGGCCGGAGTAGGCACCCCGCGGCCCGGAGAATCGCGGAACTGCAGGACGACAAGAAGCCGAAGGCCAGGCAATTGAGGAAACAGCGTGACCAAATGGCCGCGGCCGCGGCCGACGCGCTCAGGGATCTCAGCGGCTTCGTCCGCCAGAGCGAAAAGAAAAAGTCCAAGATGCGGACGGCCCTGCAGCAGGCGGGGTACCACGGGGAGGAGACCGTGAGGACGTTCGCGGGAATGAAAATGGCCGGGGCCGCCGCCTTCACGCTTCTCTTTGGTCTGGCCGGCCTGCGCGTCCATTTCGAAAATCCGTCCATCCGCTTTTTTCTGCCCCTGACGGGGCTGTTTGTCGGGTACATTTTCCCCGACCTGGTGCTGAGCCACAAAATACGCAAAAGGCAGGAGGACATCGCGAAAAGCCTGGCCGACGCCATCGACCTTCTCGTGATCAGCGTCGAGGCGGGCCTGGGGCTCAACGCCGCACTGCTGCGCGTGGGGCAGGACATGGCCGTGCGCTGCCGGTCCATTTCGGAGGAATTCGGGCGCGTGAACCAGGAACTCCGCACGGGCGTCTCGCGCGAGAAGGCGCTGAGGAACCTGGGCCTGCGGAACAAGGTCGAAGACCTGCGCATTTTCACGGGGGCGCTCATTCTCACCGACAGGCTGGGCACGAGCATCGCCGACACGCTCAGGGTGCAGGCCGATTCGCTGCGGACGCGCCTGCGGCAGAAGGCCGAGGAGCAGGCGGCCAAGGCCGGAGTGAAGATGCTGTTTCCGCTCGTGTTTTTCATTCTTCCGGCCCTGATCATCATTCTCATGGGGCCGGCGCTGATTTCGGTGCTCAGGACGTTCAGGCCATAACCGTTCATTCGGGAGACGAGCCATGCCCATACTGAACATGACAAACGGAACCACGTGCCCACTGAGGGTGTACGAGGCCAGCAAGAGCTACGCCCGGCTTGTCGGGCTGCTGGGCACGGCGGCGCCGGATCCGCAGAAGGCGCTGCACATCGTGCCCTGTTCGGGCATACACACCATAGGAATGAAATACCCCATCGACGTGCTGTTTTTGAACGCATTCGGGATGGTCGTCGACGTCAAGCACCAGCTCGAATCGAACCGGGTCGTCAAGTCCGTTCCGGCGGCCAAATCGGTCGTGGAGCTCCCGGCGGGGGCGTTGAGAAGGTGGGACATCCGGCTGAACGACATGCTGAAGGTGGTGCCCGACGACAGGCACAGGCCCGGCCTGAAAATGCTGGGGGGCCTCGGGCACTGGCCCATGAACGTGTTCATCGCGCTGTTGTGGGGCAATTTCGTGTTTTCGGCGCTGAGGCAGTGGGCCGGCGAGGCCAGTTTTCTCAATTCGGGGATACTCATTCACAACACTTTGCTCATGTGTTTTTTTCTTCTGCGCAGGAACAGCAGCGAGATTTCGTCCCGTTTTCTCGACTGGCTGATACCCGTTTTCACGATGTGCGGAGCGCTCATGCTGAGGTCCGCGGCCCCCGCGGGGGAGGGGCCGGGAACGGTCTCGGTGTGGCTGCAGTGCGCCGGGCTTTCGGGCATCATTTTTTCGCTGCTGAGCCTGGGGAAAAGCTTCGGCGTCGTGCCGGCGAACCGGAAGATCGTATGCGCGGGGGCGTACCGCGTCGTGCGGCATCCGCTGTATCTGAGCGAGATGGTGTTCTACGCGGGGTTCCTCGCGGGCAACCCCTCCATGAGGAACGGGCTTCTGGTGCTGGCCATACTGGTTGGGCAGCTGTACAGGTCCTTGTCGGAGGAGCATCTGCTGGCGCTGGACGAGGCATACAGGCTGTACAAAATGAGGGTAAGGTATAGGTTTATACCGGGATTGTTTTAGCAGGGGATCGGGGATGGAGATATTTTTAAACAACGGATCTCAGAACTCAGATCAACGATCTCAGATCGTTGATCGAAGAACGAAGTCCTGCGGTCTGAGATCGTTTTGAACCCAGAGGAATACATTATTTATTAACAACAGAACCAGTTCAAAAATATACAGCGCAGACCTTCCACTGCGGTAAGCACCCCGGATGCGGTTTCAGGCAAACGGGGCGCTTTTTTTTGGAATAAACGGAATAAACCCCGTTTGTGCGTTCTTCGCACACCGGGGTTTTTATTTCTATTGTCCGTGGTGTTTTTAAAAAAGGAAGACCCCGGCAGAGCCTTTTCAGGGACGCCGGGGTTTTTGTGTGTGGGGTGTATATGAGGAAATTGTCGCGGCTGTCGATAAAAAGGGCAGTACATTTTCGGAATTAAACTCTGGCGGGAGTTATTTTTCCTATCACAATCCGTGAAGGTACTGCCCTAAAAAGGAGAAGTCTTTTGCTATTCAGGGTTTGTGCAAATATGATACCATGTATTTGAGGTATTTGTTCCCGGTCAACTCAGTAATGTATTATAATTAATGGGTTTAATAATTTTACCTTTTACAAATAAAGGGCCATTTGTTAAGGAAAAGTAATTTATTGGGGCAATTTTCATTTCAAAGTG
>JBFZEN010000307.1:0-17927 GCA_041306805.1 bacterium | reverse complement strand
GGAGCTGATCGAACCGATCGCGATGGAAGAGGGTTTGCGTTTCGCCATCCGCGAGGGCGGGCGTACAGTCGGTGCCGGCGTCGTCGGCAAGATATTGAAGTAAGCCTTAACGAGGAGATGGTTCAAGGTGGCTGGTCAGACAATTCGGATCAAACTCAAAGGGTACGATCACACGCTGATTGACAAATCGACCGAGCGGATCGTCAGAACCGCGAAATCGACGGGAGCGGCCATATCGGGCCCCATCCCCCTGCCCATCAAGCGGATGATGTACACCGTTCTCCGGTCTCCCCACGTGGACAAAAAATCGCGGGAGCAGTTCGAAACCCGCATCCACAAGCGGTTGATCGATATCCTCAATGCATCGCCGAAGACCGTGGATGCTCTGATGAAACTGGAGCTGCCGGCCGGGGTGGATGTGGAAATCAAGGTCTAACGGTAACGGATGGAGACAGAAAGAACCATGCGCGGTCTTTTAGGTAAAAAAATCGGAATGACCCGAATTTTTGATCAGACCGGTATGCCGAAGGTGGCTACGGTCATCGAAGCCGGCCCCTGTCTGGTGGTGCAGGTCAAAACCAAGGTCAAGGACGGCTACAACGCGGTGCAGCTCGGTTTCGAGAATAAGAAGGAATCGAGAACCGCCAAGCCGCTTCTGGGGCACTTTAAAAAAGCGAACGCACAGCCGCAGCGCGTGCTCAGGGAATTCCGCGATTTCGAGCGCGAAGTCAAGGCGGGTGACCGCATCGGCGCCGACCTCTTTCAGGAAGGCGAACGCGTCAGCGTCAGCGGTATTTCAAAGGGCCGGGGCTTCCAGGGAGTGGTGAAACGGCATCAGTTCTCCGGCGGTTCGAAAACGCACGGACAGTCCGACCGGCTCCGGGCGCCGGGATCCATCGGCTCATCCTCTTTTCCCAAGCGCGTATTCAAGGGGCTGCGGATGGGAGGACGCATGGGCTACGACCGGGTGACGGTCCGGAACATGGAAATCATCAAAATCATCCCGGACCGCAACCTGATCCTTGTCAAAGGCGGCGTTCCCGGTGCCAGAAACACGATTCTCGAAATACACAGATAGAAAAGGGGTTGCGGTGAAACTGGACGTATATACCATAGACGGCAAAAGCACGGGGGAACAGGTCGAGCTATCCCCGGACATTTTCGGAATTGAACCGAACGAACATGCCGTTTGGCTGGCCGTTACGGCGGAAATGGACCACAAGCGTCAGGGAACCTCGTCCACAAAAACGCGGGCCATGGTCAGCGGCGGCGGCAAGAAACCCTGGCCGCAGAAGGGCAGAGGCACCGCCCGGGCCGGATCCATCCGTTCGCCCATCTGGGTGGGCGGCGGGCGCGCGTTCGGACCCGAACCGCGGTCGTACCGGACGCGCCTTCCCCAGAAGGTGAAAAAATTGGCGAGAATATCGGTTCTCTCGTCCAAGGCCAAGGAAAACAAGATCCGGCTGGTGGAAGACTTTGCCTTCGACGCTCCCAAAACTCAGCGTCTGAACGGAATTCTGAAGGCTTTGCAGCTGTCGGACAAGAAAACACTGCTTCTATTAAACAAGCCCGACCGGGCCCTGTGGCTTTCGGGCCGCAACATTCCGACGCTTTCGGTGAAAGCCGCGGCCGCGTTTTCCACGGTAGACGCCATTCATTCGGACATGCTGCTGATCCAGAAGGGCGCACTCACCAAAATAAACGAGGTCATGGGAAAGTGAAAGCGAATCGAGACATATTGCTCAAACCGCTGATGACCGAAAAAATGTCGGATCTTCAAGCCAAGGAAAACAAGGTCGCTTTTCAGGTGCATCCCGAAGCCAACAAGGTCGAAATCCGCCGGGCCGTCGAAAAGCGGTTCAACGTGAAGGTAGACAAGGTGGCAACCGTCCGCATGAAGGGCAAGATGAAGCGCATGGGCCGTTTCGAAGGGCGGCGGCCGAACTGGAAAAAGGCAGTGGTGACCCTGAAGGAAGGATTCAAAATCGAATTTTTCGAGGGTAAGTAGATTTTATGCCGGTGAAAAGTTTCAGACCCATGACGCCGTCGCAACGGTACAAGACGGTATCGACATTCGAAGAAATCACGAAAAGCAAACCTGAAAAAGCGCTTCTGGCCCCCTGGCGCGAAAAAGCCGGTCGCAACAACACCGGCCGCATCACGGCCAGGAGGCGCGGCGGCGGACACCGGCGGTTTTACCGGATCGTCGATTTCAAGCGCAACAAACAGAACATCCCGGCCGCGGTGTCGGCCATCGAATACGATCCGAACCGTTCGGCCCGCATCGCCCTTCTGGTCTACGCCGACGGCGAAAAACGATATATTCTTGCCCCGGACGGACTCAAGGTCGGCGACAAGGTGATCGCCGGTCCCGAGGCTGAAATCCAGGTAGGCAATATGCTGCCGCTTCAGAAAATTCCGCTGGGCACCGACATACACAATATCGAATTGAAGCCCGGCCGCGGAGGCCAGCTGGTCAGGGGCGCCGGCGTGGCGGCTCAGATCGTGGCCAAGGAAGGGGCGTACGCGCAGGTCAAGCTCCCGTCGGGGGAAGTGCGCATGGTACGGCTGGATTGCCAGGCCACCATCGGCAAGGTGGGAAATCCCGACCACATCAACATCAGCATCGGCAAGGCGGGCAGGTCGCGGTGGATGGGCAAGAGGCCCAAGGTGAGGGGCGTGGTCATGAATCCGGTGGACCATCCCATGGGAGGAGGCGAAGGCAAATCGTCGGGAGGAAGGCATCCCACCACGCCGTGGGGCAAACCGACAAAGGGGTACAAGACCCGGAAGAAACGGAACCAATCGGATCGCCTGATCATCAAGAGAAGAAAGTAGAGGAACGGGAATGCCGCGTTCAATAAAAAAAGGGCCGTATATCGACGCGAAGCTGGCCGAGAAAATCGAAGCGTTGAACAAAACCAACGCCAAAAAGGTCGTCAAGACCTGGTCGAGACGATCCACCATTCCGCCTGAATTCGTTGGGCACACGATTGCGGTGCACAACGGCAACAAGTTCATCCCCGTGTTCATCACCGAAAACATGGTGGGGCACAAGCTGGGGGAGTTCTCGCCCACGCGCATTTTCAGGGCCCACAGCGGAAGAAAAACCGACACGGCAGCCAAGGTAGAGTAAGGAGTCCAAACACGTTATGGAAGCGAAAGCGTTCATACGATACATCCGCATGTCGCCGAGAAAAGTGAGGCTGGTGGCTGACATGGTCCGGGGCAAATCGGTCGACGACGCCATCAACCAGCTGCACTTCATTCCGCAAAGGGCCTCGTCTCCCGTGGAAAAGGGAGTCCGTTCGGCCGCGGCCAACGCCGTGAACATCAAGTCGGACGCCAAGGTCGATCCCGACAAGCTGTTCGTCAAGGCCCTCTGGGTAGACCAGGGGCCGACCATGCGGCGGTACAGCCCGGGTCCCATGGGGCGGGCCAGCGTCATCCGAAAACGTTCATGCCACCTGACCGTGGTGGTTTCAGACAAGAGGTAAAAAGAAATGCACAAAAGCAAAGCAATCGGGAGGGTCATTTGGGACAGAAGGTAAACCCGGTCGGATTCAGGCTGGGCATCAACAAAACATGGAAGTCCCTCTGGTTCGACGAGAAGACGTTTTCCAAAAAACTCAAGGAAGACTTGATGCTCCGGAGCTACGTGCGGAAACGCCTTCCCAACGCGGGCATTTCAGAGATCGAGATCAAGAGGACGCCCAAGCGCATCACACTGACCGTCCATACGGCCAGGCCGGGCATCGTCATCGGCAAAAAAGGAACCGAGGTGGACAAGCTCAAGGAAGAACTCCAGCGTCTGACCTCCCAGGAAATTCAGCTGAACATACACGAGATCAAGCGTCCGGAACTCGACGCCCTGCTGGTGGCCGACAACGTGGCCAAGCAGATCGAAGGCAAGGTGTCCTTCCGCCGCGCCATGAAAAAGGCCATTACCTCGACCATGCGGATGGGGGCGGAAGGCGTCCGCATCCGCTGCGCGGGGCGGCTCGGCGGAGCCGAAATGGCCAGGACGGAACAGTATAAAGAGGGGCGCATTCCCCTGCACACACTTCGCGCAGACATCGACTATGCAAGAACCGTCGCCAACACCACGTACGGCATCATCGGCGTCAAAGTGTGGATTTGCAAGGGTGAAATTCTGGGCCCCGCCCAATGAGAACCGGGAGTAGTTAATCATGTTAATGCCGAAGAAAACGAAATGGAGAAAACAGCAGAGGGGAAGACGGCGCGGCAAGGCCACGAGGGGTGCCTCGTTGTCGTACGGCACCTACGGCCTGAAGGCGCTTGAAGCCGCCTGGATCACGAGCCGCCAGATCGAGGCCGCGCGCGTGGCCATTACGCGCCATGTCAAGCGCGGCGGCAAGCTATGGATCCGGATTTTCCCGGACAAACCGGTCACCATCAAACCGGCGGAAACCCGCATGGGAAAGGGCAAGGGCAATCCGGAATATTGGGTGGCGGTGGTCAAGCCGGGGCGCGTGATGTTCGAACTGGAAGGCGTCACCGTCGACATCGCCAAGGAAGCCATGCGTCTGGCCTCGCATAAAATGCCGATCAAGACCAAATTTGTGACGTCGCAGGAAGGAGAATCGGCCTGATGGCGAAAATGGAAGAAATCCGGCAGCTGCCCGCCGAGGAGATCAAAATCCGCCTCCGGGACGCCTTGGATGAATTGGCCAACATGAAATTTCAGTTGGCCCTGCATCAACTCGACAATCCAATCAAGATCCGCATGTTGAAGCGGGACATCGCCCGGTTCAAGACCGTGCTTCACGAAGTCGAGCTGGGAATCCGAAAAGAAACCAAACCGCAGAAGTGAGAGAGTTGCCATGTCCGTTCCGAGCAGAAAAAAGATCTTCATCGGCAAAGTAGAAAGCAATAAAATGACCAAAACCGCCTCCGTGGTGGTCGAAAGGCGGTATAAGCATCCGCTTTACGGCAAGTACATCAAGCGCTCGTCCAAATTTCTGGTGCACGACGAAAAGAACGAATGCTCGCCGGGCGACACCGTCCGCATCGCCGAGACCCGGCCCCTGAGCCGGAGAAAATGCTGGCGGCTGGTTGAAATCATCGAAAAAGCAAAATAACGGGCTGAGGAAAACGAGGATATCATGATTCAGCAGTACACGCGACTGACCGTTGCAGACAATACGGGCGCCAAGAAGGCGATGTGCATCAAGGTGCTGGGCGGCACCAAGCGCCGGTACGGCGGAGTGGGCGACATCATCGTCGTATCGATCAAGAACGCGGTGCCGGGCGGAAGCGTCAAGAAAGGCGAAGTCAGCAAGGCGGTTGTGGTGCGCACCACAAAGGAAGTCGGCCGTCCCGACGGATCGTTCGTCCGTTTCGACGACAACGCCGTCGTGCTCATCAACGATCTGAACGAACCGAAGGGAACCCGTATTTTCGGTCCGGTGGCCAGGGAATTGCGCGAAAAGCAGTTCATGAAGATCGTTTCCCTGGCTCCCGAAGTGCTTTAAAAGCATTGGAGAACACATGAAAGTCGTCAAAAACGATATGGTGCTGGTGGTTTCGGGGAATTCGAAGGGTAAAAAAGGCAAGATCCTGAAGGTGTTCCCCGCGAAACAGAGGGTGATCGTCGAGGGCGTGAATTTCATCAAACGCCATACGAAGAAATCGCAGAAAAATCCCCAGGGCGGTATCATTGAAAAGGAAGCCCCCATTCATGCGTCCAACGTGATGGTCATCTGCCCGAAATGCGGGAAACCGGCCCGGATCGGACGGAAAGTCCTCGACGGCGGCAAGCGCATCCGTAACTGCAACAACTGCGGCGAAATGCTGGTCAACGCCGCGTAATGCATTCAGGAGATCCGAGTTCCATGGAGAAAACCAAGAAGGAATACGTGCCCCGGCTCTGGGTGACGTACCAAAAAGAGATCGTTCCCCGCCTGGTCAAGCGGTTCAACTACAAAAGCCCCATGCAGGTCCCGCGAATCACCAAGATCGCCCTGAACATGGGCGTCGGAGACGCCATCACGGACCCGAAATTCATGGATGCGGCCGCGGCCGACATGACCGCCCTGGCCGGCCAGAAGGCGGTTTTGACAAAAGCCAAAAAATCCATCTCCAATTTCAAATTGAGGGAAGGTGTGGCCATCGGATGCCGCGTCACGCTGCGGCGAGCGAACATGTACGAATTCCTCGACAGGCTGCTGAACGTCGCCATTCCGCGTATCAGGGACTTTCGCGGCCTGGAACAGGCGGGGTTCGACGGCCGGGGGAACTTCACGCTGGGCGTCCGTGAACACATCATTTTCCCGGAAATCAACTACGACAAGGTGATGAAAATCCGCGGGCTCAACGTCACCATCGCCACAACGGCCAAAACGGATGAAGAAGCATTCGAACTGCTTCGCGAATTCGGGATGCCGTTCCGGGTGAAGGAAAAAAAATCCAATAACGCGTAGGAGTAGTTGTGGCAAGAAAATGCATGATCGTCAAGTCCCAGAAAAAACCGAAATTCTCAACGCGGCAGCACAGTCGTTGTATGCGGTGCGGCAGGGCCAGGGCCTTTATCCGCAAGTACAGTCTATGCCGACTCTGTTTCCGGGAACTGGCCCTCTCCGGCGAGATTCCCGGCGTCAAAAAGGCCAGCTGGTAACGAATTGATCGAAACAAAGAGGAAAACCCATGTCCATGACTGATCCGATTGCCGATTACCTGACTCGGATTCGCAACGCCACCATGGCCAAGCACAAAAAGGTAGATGTGCCGGCCTCGAACATGACCAAATCCGTCACCCAGATTCTCATGGATGAGGGATACATCCAGAATTTTACGCCCATCGAAGATTCAAAACAGGGTGTTCTCCGTATTTACCTGAAATACGGCGACAATAAAAAATGCGCGATTTCAGGGCTCGAGCGGGTCAGCAAGCCCGGCCTGCGGCGCTACACCCAGGTGGAGGACATCCCCAGGGTGCTGAACGGCATGGGCATCGCGATCCTGTCTACCTCCAGGGGCATTCTGACCGGCAAGCAGGCCCGCAAGGAAAAGGTCGGCGGCGAACTGCTGTGCACGGTCTGGTAATAAGCGATAAAGGAGCATCCATTGTCGAGAATAGGTAAAATGCCGATTCCCATTCCGCAGGGAGTTCAGGTCGAGAAAAAAGGATCGGTCATCACGGTGAAAGGGCAGCACGGTGTCCTGGAGCAGAAAATACATAGTGACATGGACGTGACCGTGGAAGAGGGAAAGGTGCTCGTGAAGCGTCCCGGCGACGGCCGCTTTCACCGCGCGCTGCACGGATTGACCCGCACCCTCATCAACAATATGATATCGGGCGTCCGTACGGGCTATGAAAAGACCCTGGAAATCGTGGGTGTGGGGTTCCGTGCCGAACTGAAGGGGAAAACCCTCGTCCTCCAGATCGGGTTTTCGCATCCCATTTACTTTGTGCCCCCGGACGGCATCACTCTTGTCGTTCCGAATCCCAACCGGGTTACCGTCAAGGGCATCGACCGCCAGCTGGTCGGCCAGGTGGCGGCCAAAATCCGGTTCTTCCGGCCCCCCGAATCGTACAAGGGCAAAGGCATCCGGTACGAGGGCGAGTACGTTCGCAAAAAAGCCGGGAAGGCAACGGCTTAAAGAATAAAGGACGGTATATGATCCGAAAAATACATTCTCCGCGAAAGGCAAGACGCGAAAAAATCAAGGTTCGTATCCGGAAACGCATTCTGGGCACGCCCGAGAGGCCGCGTTTGGTGGTGATGCGCACCCTTCGCCAGATATCCGCGCAGCTGATTGACGACACTTCCAGTAAAACGCTTCTCACGGTCACCAGCCTCTCCAAAGACGTGCAGCCCCAAATCGAAAAGGTCAAGGGGAAAACCGCCGCGGCCAAGGCGGTCGGCAAGAGCCTGGGCGAGGCGGCCATCAAACAAAAAATCACCCAGGTGGTGTTCGACCGGAATGGTTTTCTTTACCATGGACGCGTCAAAGCGGTGGCCGACGGCGCGCGCGAAGCGGGTTTGAAGTTTTAATCACCCCTGCGGTGATCGTGCCACCCCTGTGGTGGATTCACTGAACATACTTTTCGGAGTGACATTTGGAAAAGATCAATCCCAGCGAGCTGGAGCTCAAAGAACGCGTGGTCCACATCAACCGGGTCGCCAAGGTGGTCAAGGGCGGACGGCATTTCAGTTTCAACGCGGTCGTGGTCGTCGGGGACGGCAAGGGCCATGTGGGCGTCGGATTGGGGAAATCCCATGAACTCACCGACGCCATTTCCAAAGGATCGGAAAACGCGAAGAAAAATCTGGTCCGCGTCAAGGTGGTGAAGGGTACCATTCCCCACGTGATCACGGCGAAATTCGGGGCGGGCAGGGTCATTTTGAAACCCGCCGCGCCCGGAACCGGCGTGATCGCAGGCGGCGCCGTCCGCGCCGTGGTGGAAGCCGCAGGCATCCAGAACATCCTTTCCAAATCCCTCGGATCCGCCAATCCATACAACGTCGTCAAGGCGACGCTCAGGGGCCTGCTTGCCACACGCGACGTCCTTGACGTAGCCAAGGAACGCGGGAAAAAAGTGCGGGAATTGTTCGAATAGTCCAGCGGGGAACACAGGAGCAAGATATGGCCAAATTGAAAATAACACAGATCCACAGCACCATCAAGCGCGACGAAGACCAGAAGCTGACCATCAAAGCGCTCGGTCTGCGCCGGCTCAACCAGACCGTTATACACCAGGACGTGCCGCAGATTCGCGGCATGGTCCACCGGGTCAAACACCTGCTCAAAGTGGAAAAAATCGATTAACATCGTTGACGTCGAGGAAGGCATGAATTTAGGCAATTTAAAACCGGCATCCGGATCCACCAGGAAAACAAAACGCATCGGCCGCGGCGTCGGCTCGGGGCACGGCAAGACGTCCACCAAGGGACACAAGGGCCAGAAAGCCCGAAGCGGCGCGAAATTCAGGGCATGGTTCGAAGGCGGCCAGATGCCGCTTCAACGCCGGATTCCCAAAGTCGGCTTCAAAAATATCTTCCGGAAGGAATACCAGCTCGTCAACGTGGGCGATCTGGCCAAATTGGGAAAAGCCAGGGTTTCGCCCGAAGACCTGCTGGCCGCCCGGTTGATACGCAAAAAAAACGTACCCTTGAAGGTGCTGGGGGAGGGCGAATTGACGAAAGCCCTTGAAGTGAACGCCCATGCCTTCAGCAAGAGCGCCGTCCAGAAAATCGAAGCCGCCGGCGGAAAGGCCGTACGCTTATGATGAAGAGTTTTCAGAATGTTTTCAGAATCCCCGATCTCAAGAACAGGATTCTCTTTACTTTAGGCGTTCTGGTTCTGTACCGGGTCGGGTGCCATCTTCCGATGCCGGGCATCAATGCGCTGGCGCTCGAAGACTGGTTCCAGCAGAACCGGAACACCCTGTTCGGCCTTTACGATGTGTTCGCCGGGGGCGCATTCAGCCGGGCCGCCGTGTTCGGTCTCGGTGTGATGCCGTACATTTCGGCGTCCATCATTATTCAGCTTCTTGGTGCGGTGGTTCCCTATTTCCAGCGCCTCCAGAAGGAAGGCGAAGAAGGGCGCAAAAAGATAAACCAGCTGACGCGATACGGCACTGTTTTCATTTCAGCCATGCAGGCCCTCGGCGCCAGCGTTTTTCTGGAAAGCCTTCCGCCGACGCGGGCCGGAATTGCCGTGGTGGTGGATCCGGGCATGGGCTTCAGACTGCTCGCCATGATCACCATGTGTGCGGGGACCATGCTCATCATGTGGATGGGGGAGCAGATCACCGAGCGCGGCCTGGGGAACGGCATCTCCCTGCTCATTTTCATCAACATCGTTGACCGTTTTCCCGCCGCCATATTGGATGAAATCCAGCAGCTGATCAGCGGCAACCGGCGGCTGTTCATCGAGCTGGTGATTTTCGGCCTGCTTTTCGGCATCGTCGCCGTGGTGGTGCTCGTCACGGAAGGCACGCGGAAGATCCCCGTGCAGTACGCCAAACGGGTGATCGGCCGAAAGGTATACGGGGGCCAGTCCACCTACATCCCCATCCGGGTGTCGGGATTCGGCGTCATGGCCATCATTTTCGCCCAGTCGCTCATGTTCGTGCCCCAGACGATCCGGCAGTTCTTTCCTAAAAGCGAATTCATACAGAACGTGCTCGGGTATTTCGATTTGAACAATCCGGTGTATTGGGCGGTTTACGGCCTGCTGATACTCTTTTTCACCTATTTCTATGCGGCCATCGCGTTCAATCCCGTCGATGTGGCCGACAACATGCAGAAATACGGTGGATTCGTTCCCGGTGTCCGGCCGGGCAAAAACACGGCTGAATACATTGATCATGTGGTGTCGCGCATCATGCTGCCGGCGGCCCTCTTTTTCGCTTTCGTGGCCATTTTACCCTCGCTGATCAGCAAATCGATGAACGTGTCGTATAATTTCGCCCAATTCTTCGGCGGCACCAGCCTTCTGATCATGGTCGGCGTGGCCCTTGACACGCTCCAGCAAATCGAATCGCATTTGCTCATGCGTCATTACGAAGGTTTTTTAAAAACGGGGCGCCTCCGCGGTCGCCGCAATTATTGATGCCTGCATGGAGGCGGTTTTGTCAGTGAGAAACATCATCATTCTCGGGGCTCCGGGGGTTGGAAAAGGAACGCAGGCCAAGCGGTTGAAGGAACAGTTCGGGTGGGCGCACCTGTCCACCGGCGATATGCTGAGAGAAGCCGTCCGGTTGGGAACACAGTCGGGGCAGCGCGCCAAGGTGATTATGGAAAAGGGCGAACTGGTACCCGATGCGTTGATCGTCGAAATGATCAGTGAGCGGCTGATTCAGCCCGATTGCCGGAAGGGATTCATCCTTGACGGGTTCCCGCGTACCGTGGTTCAGGCCGAAAAGCTCGACGAAATTCTGAACAAACTGAAGCTGAACCTCGACGGCGTCGTTTCGATAGACGTGCCGAACGACGAAATCGTCAACCGGCTGTCCCAAAGGCTTGTCTGCGAAAAACTGGGACATCTGGCGGACACGGGCAAAGGATTGAAACAGGGCGGGGCCTGCCCTGTCTGCGGCAGCCCGCTCATCCGGAGGAAGGACGACGAGCCCGAAACCATTCGCAGGCGCCTTGAGGTATACGACGGACAAACGCGTTCTTTGATAAGGTATTACGAGGGCCGGAAACTCCTCCGCCTCGTCAGCGGGCTCGGATCACTGGACGAAGTGTTCGGCCGGATTTGCGCCGTTTTGGGTCCCTCGACGGACAAGGCATGAACCGAATTCCCATCAAGTCCGATGAGGAACTGGGGGGTCTTCGGAAAAGCGCCGTGCTTCTGGCCAGAACGTTCCGCGCGGTGGAACCCCACATCAAGAAGGGGACCAGCACCAGGGAACTCAACGATGTGGCCAGGGAGGTCATGATCAGGGGCGGCGGAAAGCCGGCGTTCAAGGGGTACCAGGGGTATCCGGCCGACATATGCGTCTCAATCAACGAACAGGTGGTTCACGGCATTCCGGACTCCCGCCAGATCAGGGAAGGCGATATCGTCAGCCTGGATATGGGCGTGAATATGGACGGATATTTTTCTGATGCGGCCAAGACATACGCTGTGGGAATCATCCCCCGTGAGACGGCCGACTTGATGGAAGCCACCCGTGAGGCCGTTCACCGGGGAATCAGGCAGTGCCGGCCGGGGGGGCATGTTTCGGACATCTCGCACGCCATCCAGGTGTGCGTCGAATCCCGCGGATTCAGCGTGGTCCGGTGCCTGGTGGGGCATGGCATCGGAAAAGCCCTGCACGAGGAGCCGCAGATACCCAATTACGGTGCTCCGCACCGCGGAGCGGTGCTTAAGGCGGGCATGGTATTCGCCATCGAGGCCATGGTCAACCGGGGTTCGTACCATGTGAAAACCAGGGAGGACGGCTGGACGGTGGAAACCGAGGACGGCCTGCCCTCGGCCCATTTCGAACACACCATCGCGGTCACGGAAAGCCGGCCGGAGGTGCTCACGGTGGAAATCGAAGACAATGGAGGGACTGACATCCTTGGGTAAAGAGCAACCGATACGGGTGGACGGGACGATACTCGAAACTCTGCCCAACGCCACGTTTCGTGTGGAACTCGAGAACGGGCACAAGGTGCTGTCGCATGTCTCGGGAAAAATGCGCATGCATTTCATCAAGATTCTGCCCGGCGACAAGGTCACCATCGAACTTTCGCAGTACGACTTGACGCGCGGGCGAATCGTATATCGTTATAAATAAATGAAGGCGGTCGAAACATGAAAGTCAGGGCATCCATTAAAAAGATTTGCGATAAATGCAAAATCATCAAAAGACGCGGCGTGCTGCGCATCATCTGCAAAAATCCGCGTCACAAGCAGCGTCAGGGGTAGAGCATCATGACTCATCAAACACACATCAAGAAAGCATAGGGAGGATTCGTGGCTCGTATCGCAGGCGTTGACCTTCCCAAAGAAAAGAGAATCGAAGCGGCATTGACCTATATTTTCGGGATCAGTTTTTCAACCTCCCGGAAAATCATCAGGGAGGCCGGGGTCGATCCGGACAAGCGCGTCAAGGCGCTGACCGACGCCGATGTGGCAAAAATCCGTTCCGTCATCGAAGCCAACTTCAAGGTGGAAGGCGCCTTGCGCGCCGAAACCACGATGGCCATCAAGCGGCTGATCGACATCGGCTGCTACAGGGGCTCGCGCCACAGGCGCGGTCTGCCCGTCCGCGGGCAGCGTACGCGCACCAACGCGCGGACCAGGAAAGGCAAGCGTCGTACCGTCTCCGGCAAGAGGAAGAAGTAGCGTCCCCTTTCCGCCGACCAACTTCCATGCATCAGGAGGAACACTTTGGCAGCACCGACACCGACAAAAAAAGTCCGTAAGAAGAAAAAGGAGAAGGTGGAATTGGAAGGCCAGGCCCACATCCAGGCCACCTTCAACAACACCATCATCACCCTGACGGACAATTACGGCAATGTGGTTTCATGGGCCACGGCGGGCCGGCTCGGCTTCAAGGGAGCCCGCAAGAACACGCCGTTCGCGGCCCAGAACGCGGCGCAGAGCGCGGCGAAAGAGGCCATGGAGCTGGGACTCAGGAAAATCAATGTCCTGGTCAAGGGTCCCGGATCGGGACGGGAAGCGGCCATCCGGGCGCTGCAAGCGGCAGGCCTGGAAGTGATGTCGATCAAGGACATCACGCCGATTCCGCACAACGGCTGCCGTCCTCCAAAACGCAGAAGAGTCTAACCTGGATTTGGACAAAAAATAATTTTTGTAAATAAACCAGGCTAAAAAACAGAGGAATTCGATGGCAAGATACACAGGTCCAGTATGCAAAACGTGCCGCAGGGAAGGCGACAAACTTTTTCTCAAAGGAAGCAGGTGCCTTTCCTCAAAATGCGCGCTTGAGAAAAAGGGATACGCGCCCGGGCAGCACGGCAAAACCCGCCGGACGAAGCTTTCCGAGTACGGTATGCAGCTCAGGGAAAAACAGAAGGTCAAACGGTACTACCATCTGCTCGAAGCGCAGTTCCGTGAAACGTTCAACAAGGCCAACCGGAGCAAGGGCATCACGAGCGAAGTGCTTCTCAAAATGCTTGAAAGCCGCATGGACAACGTGGTCTACCGGATGGGCTTTTCGCCTTCGAGGCTGACGGCCCGGCAACTGGTCCGCCACAGGCACTTCCTTGTCAACGGCAAGCCCATGGACGTTCCCTCCTGTCAGCTCAAGCCGGGAGACCTCATCCAGGTAAAGGAAAAGAGCCGCAAACAGCCGCTCATCCACGAGGCCATGCAGAAAATCAAGGAAGGCAAGCAGCTTCCCTGGCTGCAGCTGGACAAGGCCAACATGCGCGGAACGTTTCTGGAAGTGCCGGCCAGGGCGGATATTCCCGTTACGTTCAACGAGCATTTAATCGTGGAACTTTACTCGAAGTAATCACGCGTCACGAAATTCGAGGACGATCAATGAATAAACTTTCACTCACAATGCCGGAGCGCGTCGAGCGCGACGAAGCGAGTTATTCCAGCACCTACGGCAAATTTGTCGTACAGCCGCTGGAACGGGGATTCGGCGTCACCATCGGGAACGCCATGCGGCGCGTACTGCTCTCTTCACTGCACGGCGCAGCCATCACCCAGATTCGCGTGGACGGAGTGCTGCACGAATTTTCGACGATTCCAGGCGTGGTCGAGGACGTTTCTGAATTGGTGCTGAACCTCAAGCAGGTTCGCATCAAACTGCTCAACAAACGTCCCGACCGGGTGATGCTGCACCTCAAGGGCCCGGGGCAGTTCAAGGCCGGAGACATCCAGAAGGCCTCGGCTGACCTGGAAATTTTGAATCCGGAACTGTTTATCGGCACATTGAACGCCGATGCCGACATCAAGCTCGAACTGCGCATCGGCCGGGGGCGCGGATACATGTTCGCGGAAGAGAACATTCCCCAGGACCAGCCGCTCGGCACCATCCCGCTCGATATCGTGTACAATCCGATCCGGAAGGTCAATACCACCATCGAGAACACGCGCGTGGGGTACCGCACCGACTATGAACGGCTGATTCTGGAAGTGTGGACGGACGGCAGCATCACGCCGGATGACGCGCTGACCTACGCCGGGAAAATACTGAAAGACCACATTTCCCTCTTCATCGCCTTTGACGTGGAGACGGAAAAGGAGGAAACCCCGGACGTCGATGAAGACAACCTGCGCATCCGGAAACTCCTCAAAATGAGCGTGGACGAACTCGAGCTCTCCGTCCGTTCGCACAATTGCCTGAAGGCGGCCAGCATCCAGACCATCGGTGACCTGGTGCGGCGCGATGAACCGGAAATGCTCAAATTCCGGAATTTCGGAAGAAAATCGCTGCAGGAGCTGTCGAAAATCCTCGAAGAAAAAAACATCCATTTCGGAATGGACGTGGACAAATACCTCAAGGGCGAATCTTCCTGATTCGGGCCCGTCAGGTTTAGGAGAATTGATTTCATGCGACATCGAAAAAATATCACCAAACTGGGACGCACCGCCGCGCACCGCAAAGCCACGCTTTCAAACCTCGCGTCCGGTTTGTTCGAGCGGAAACACATCGAAACAACCGAAGCCAAGGCCAGGGCCGTCCGTCCTTTCGCCGAGAGGCTGATCACTCTGGCCAGGCAAAACACGGTTCACGCACGGCGCCTCGCTTTCAGCGTGCTGCACAGGAAGGACGTCGTAAAAATTCTGTTCGACGACATCGCCCCGCAATTCAAGGATCGCAACGGAGGATACACCCGGATGGTCAAGCTGGGGCAGCGGATGGGCGACGGCGCGCACGTGGCCATTCTGGAACTGGTCGGTTTCGATATGGCCAGCAAGAAACACAGTGAAAAAGAGGCTAAAAAAGAGGAAGCCAAGAAGAAAAAAGCCAAGGATGCCAAGAGCGAATCCACTCCGGAAACCAAACCGAAAAAGGAAGAGAAAAAGGAGAAGGAGAAGGGCAAGGAATCCGGCAAGGAAGAAAAGAAGAAAAAGGAAAAAGAAAAAGAAAAGGATATCAAGGCCAAAGAATCCAAGGAAGATAAAAAAGACAAGGCCGATAAAAAGGGCAAAGAAAAAGGTAAAAAAGACTGATCGGAATCCGACAGGTCGGAATCCGACAGGCCGGTCATCGGCCCGAATGGGTGCTTAAAAGGACAGCCGTTACGACGGCTGTCCTTTTTGTTTGGATCTGCCGAACAATCCTTTTTTACCCGGGAGGTCGATCATGATGCTGCGGTTGCTGAAGAAGAAGAGGTCGCCCACCGTGAGGCCGATGGACTGCCTGAGCGGTTTCCAGTTCTCGCGATAGGCCTCATTGTCGACCGTGGTCCCGTTCGGTCCTTTGGAGACCACGCGGACGCGTTGTGGAAAGGTGCGGTTGATCATGAACGGGGAATGTGTGGTGAACAACAGCTGGTTTTTCTGCGACAGATCCTCGAACAGGTGGCTTAAATCCTTCTGGCCCGAGGGGTGCAGGTGGCTGCCCGGTTCGTCGAGAAGGAACATGAATTCATTCGCCCTGGCCATGTTGGTTGTGGCGATGAAATTGATATAAAAAGAAAGATACCACAGAAAACCGGGGGAACGGGTCTTGGGCGTGTCGTATACCGTGGTGGCGTCGCTGAAATCGACGTACATGAATTTGCCGTTCACCCTGAGCTTGATCTCGAGGCTGGGCTCCTGCGTCCAAACCTGCTGAATGCGGCGCGTGATTTCGCGCCCGGTTTCCTCGGTGGCGCGGCGTCCGCGAGTGGAATCCTCGAAGATGATGGTCGGATCGTCGACGCCCCCGATTTTCAGCAGGTTCCGTTCGGTGCGGAATTCGTCCGTGTCTTTCATCAGGCTTTCCATGCCGACGCGGTCCCGGATGATGGAAATGCTGTCGAAATACAGGATTTTGGGAAACATGTCGAATATGGCTTTCCCGTTCCCGAGCGTCAGCATTTTTTCGCCCGCCTGTATCGTGTAATCGGACGGCTTGGAGCCCTCGCGGGTGATGATGAACGAATCGATGTTGCGGAACCCTTCATACAGGCCGATGAACTTGGTTTTTTCCTCGCGCGTCAGCGACCCTATTTCAAGCCCGACCTGGGGTGTTTTTCCGTTCTGGTACGATTCGGAAAACTGACAGGTCTGTTCTTCAGTCAGCGGCGTGTCCGGCCGGCATGATTCAACCGCTCGTAAAATGTTGGTTTTTCCCGATTCATTCGGACCGATCAAAACCGTGATTTTGGGATCGAGCGGAACGGATAACTGTTTTATTGATTTGAATGAATTGATGTGGATCTGAGAAATGATCATGCTGCCTCCGACTGAATGCCTTCCCTGTGACCAAGGCCGGGGGATTTTTCAATAAATTAAGCAATTTATCGGAAAATGCAAGCGAAAAACCGATGAAAGGCATGACGTGCCGCAGCCGGCCGCCGGTGCCGAATGATGCATGAATCCGTTTTAGTTGATTGAAGGTCGGTCAATAATGCATTTCGAAGGAGATTCGGTACTCCCTGCCGGGCAGGGGATAACCATCCATGTTGCTGATACGCCGGCCGGCCAGGTTGTTCACCTGGAACCGGGTGTTCGCCGTGAAAGCCCCGAACCTGCTGCGGAAGGACGCGCCGGCGTTCCAGAGAGGGTAAGCCGGAAGCGCCTTTCCATTGTCCGCCGTGGTGAAGCGCCTGCCGACGGTTTGATGGCGTAAATCGAAATGCAGGGCTTTCAGACTGAATCCGGCGTCGGCATCGATTTTCCATTCGGGACGATACGGCAGAAGGCGGTCTCCGCCCCCTCCTCCGTCTCCTTTGGAGACGGACATGTCCACGCTCCGCATCCAGCACGGCGAAATGGAGGCCTGAAAGCCGCCCCCGGGTGTCTTGAATGAAACACGGCTTTCCACTCCGTGGATGCGGGCTTTGCCGACATTGACGGGGGCAAACACGAAATCGGCATCCGATTGCCAGTCTATCAGATTTTCCATCCGATTCTCGAAGAACGCCAGTTCGGCCTGAAAATAAAAAGGCTCGGTTTTTTCAAACGCCAATCCGGCGTCTCCGTACCAGCCTGTTTCGGGTTTGAGGGCGGGGTTACCCCGGGTGCCTCCATAACCCGGCCAGATCTGTTCGGGCCAGAACAGATCGTTGAATGCGGGCATCCTGAAGGACCTTCCCGCATTCGCGCGTATGGCCGCCGTGTGCACGCGGCCCGTCCGTATCATGGCGCCGATTTTGGGGCATGCCTCCATGCCGTTCCCGCTGAAACGGTCCAGGCGGACGGCCGGATTGATTTTCCATTCCAGGGACGAAACCCGTTCCGAGGCTTCCAGTTCCGCGTACAGACTTCCGGCCGTCCTTCGCTGGCTTTGAAACTTGGTGCTGTTCAGATTGTCGTCGCTCCATTCCAGACCC
>JBFZEN010000306.1:0-7595 GCA_041306805.1 bacterium | reverse complement strand
TATGGAAAAGCAATTTAACAATCAAATGCCTGAAAGTCAATATCTATTTTGGCCGTTTTCCCGCCGGATTCGGGCATGCGCCGCAACCCGCATGAAATGCGGTTTACTATATATATGACGGATGATCGAACGGAAAGAAAACCGTTGAAAATATCGCCTTTTTGCTGTATACTGAACTTGGCGCGCCGGACCCTGCTCGAACCATCAACCCGCGGCGCGCCGCACCCAAACCCCATGCGCACTTTGCTCAAACCTTTCGAAGAAATGACGGACGCGGACTACGCCGCGCTCGGGCTCAAGGTCGGCCTGGAGATACACCAGCAGCTGCTCACCGAAAAAAAGCTGTTCTGCCGGTGCAGGGCGGGACGCTATTCCCCGAAATTCGACGCACAGATTCTTCGCCACATGCGGCCCACGCTTTCCGAGCTGGGAGAGTACGACGGCACGGCCCTCATGGAATTCAAGACAAAAAAGGACATCATCTACCAGATCAACCACGAGACCCTCTGCACCTACGAGATGGACGACACGCCGCCGTTCGAAATCAACCAGCACGCCCTCGACATCGCGATCGAAATCGCCATGCTGCTGAATTACAGCCTGGTGGGTGAAATCCACATCGCGCGCAAGCAATACCTCGACGGCTCCATTCCCACCGGTTTCCAGCGCACCACCATCGTGGGCGTGGACGGATGGATCCCCTTCAAGGGGCGCAGGATCAGCCTCATCCAGCTGGGGCTCGAGGAGGACGCCTGCAGGGAGGTGTCGGACATCGGCCACGAACGCACCTACCTGACGGACCGGCTCGGCATGCCCCTCGTCGAAACCGTCACGCACGCGGAACTGCGCACGCCGCAGGAGGCGGCCGAGGCGGCCGACCTGCTGCGCCGGCTGAGCCGGAGCACCGGCAACGTGCGCACGGGAATCGGAGCCGGCAGGCAGGACGTCAATGTCAGCATCCGGGGCGGCACCCGCATCGAAATCAAGGGCGTGCACCGCATCCCGCTCATCCCCCTTCTGGTGTACAACGAGGCGCTCCGGCAGTATTCCCTGCTCCAGATCCGCGATGAGCTGCACGGGCGGGGCGTCACCGAAAAAACGTTCGAGTCCCGCTCTGCCGACGTCACGCGCCTTCTGCAGAGAACGAAATGGGAACCCATCCGCCAGGCCCTCGACCGGGGCGAGGAAGTGCACTGCGTCAACCTGAGGGGCTTCGTGGGAATCTTGAGCCAGCCCACGCAGACGGGCAAGGTGTTTTCGAGGGAAATATCGGACCGCGTGCGCGTCATCGCCTGCCTGACCCGGCTGCCCAACATACTGACTTCCGAAAGCACGGAGGAAAACATCGACAGTTTCGCGGGAAGGCGGATCCGGAAGGCCGTGGGCGCCGACTCGCAGGACGGGCTCGTTCTGGTCTGGGGAAAACCGGCCGATCTGCAGACCGCGGTGAAGGAAATCGTGATCCGCGCCGGGGAGGCGCTCATCGGCATCCCATGCGAAACCCGCCAGGCCTTGGCGGATGGAACAAACGGGTTCGAGCGCATTTTGCCCGGGCCGAACCGGATGTACCCCGACACCGACCTCCCCCCGATTGAAATCAGGGAAGACCGGATCGGGCGCATCCGGTCGCTCGTGCCGCGGCCGCTGTGGGAACACGAGAAGGAAATCCGCGCCATGGGTCTTCCGGAACACCTCGTCCGGTCGATCGCTTCATCGCCTAGGGCGGATTTGTTCGAATCGCTGGTCTCTGAAACCGGCATTCCCCCCGTCCGCATCACGCGCCTGCTGTTCGAAAAAACGCGTGACTGGAAAAGGTCGGGCCTGCCCGTGTCCAAACTGACGGACGCCGTGTGGAGACGCTTTTTCAGCGAGGCGTCCAAAAACGCCCTGCTGCTCGAAGACGCCGCCTCGGAGCTGGAGGTTTTCATGATATCGGACCTGGACGAATGGCACCCTTCCGTCCGGATGCCGTCGAATGAAAAGGATGCGGGCCGCATGGTGGACGGGATCATCCAGAATGAGGCGTGCGCAACACCCGACCCTGAGGCCCGCCGCCGTTTTTTCACGGGAAAGGCCATGTCCGTTCTGAGGGGCAGGATATCCGGCGCGACCGTCGACCGCCTGGTGCGGGAAAGAATATAAAGATTAGAAGATTAGAAGATTAAAAGATTAAAAGATTAAAAGATTAAAAAATTAGAAGATTAAAAGATTAAAAAAGAAGATTTTAGGAAACAGACCGCTGTCCGGATGGGGCAGGGTGGGGAATTTTCCAATCTTTCAATCTTTCAATCTTCCAATCTTTCAATTTCTTAATGGAGAGGGGGATCGATGAGTAAAATTTTACGGTTTGAGGATATCGTGGTTTGGAGGGATGCGAGAAAACTGGTGAGTTGTGTTTATACGATTACAGGCAAGGGAAGTCTGTCAAAGGATTTCGGCTTGAAAGACCAGCTTCAGAGGGCGGCTGTTTCGATCATGACGAATATCGCCGAAGGATTTGAACGTGGGAACAGGAAGGAATTTATCCGTTTTTTGATTATTGCCAAGGCTTCCGCCGGAGAAGTGCGGTCTTTGGCCTATGTGGCTTACGACGTGAAACATATCCATGATGCGACTTTTCAGGCGATGAATGATTCAGTCATTTCGGTTTCCAGGCAGATTTCGGGATTTATTAAATATTTGAAAAAGATTAAAGATTAGAAGATTAAAAAATTAGAAGATTAAAAGATTAAAAAAAGAAGATTTTAGGAAACAGACCGCTGTCCGGATGGGGCAGGGTGGGGAATTTTCCAATCTTTCAATCTTTCAATCTTCCAATCTTCTAATCTTCCAATTCAATCATTGAAGGCTTTTTCTATGTCGGATAATTACAAAGGCTACCGCGACCCGGCGCTGGCCGTGCTGAAAGAAAACGGCGTCCGCGTCTGGAGCGACGTGGACATGAAGACCACGCGCGGGCCGTTCACGGGCATCGTCCTCCCCCGCTCCGTGACCGCGGACCCGCGCCACGTCGTGCTCAAGCTCCGCAACGGCTACAATGTCGGCATCGCCGTTGAAACCATTCAATCCATGAAAGAAATCGGGCGAAGGGAAGCGCACTATCAAATTCCCGAGAAATCATTCCCCTTCGATCCGCGAAAACCGAACGTGAAGCTGCTCGGCACGGGCGGCACCATCGCCAGCCGGCTCGATTACCGCACCGGGGCCGTCATTCCCGCCTTCTCCCCCGGAGAACTCTACGGCTCCGTCCCGGAGCTGGCGGATGCCTGCAATCTCGAAACCGAAAAACTCTTCGGCGTGTTCAGTGAAAACATGGGTCCCGAGCAGTGGAGGCGCACGGCCGAGGCCGTGGGCGAAGCGATCCGGAAGGGGTATCACGGCATCGTCATCGGCCACGGCACCGACACCATGCACCACACGTCCGCGGTGCTTTCCTTCATGGTGCAGAACTCTCCCGTTCCCATCGTCATGGTGGGGTCTCAGCGTTCGTCCGACCGGCCTTCGTCGGACGCGGCCCTCAACCTGATCCACGCCGTCAAGACCGCCGCCGAGTCGGACATGGCGGAAACCATGGTATGCATGTTCGGCCCCACCTCGGACCAGTACGCCCTGCTCCACAGGGGAACGCGCGTCCGCAAGATGCATTCGAGCTACCGCTCCACGTTCAGGACGATCAGCGACATCCCTCTCGCCATGGTGGATAAAAACAAAATCACGCCGCTCAGGAAGGACACCCGGCGCCGCCGGACGGACACCGACGTCGTCGTCAACACCGCGTTCGAGGAAAAAGTCTCGATCGTCTATTACTACCCCAACATGAGGCCCGACATCATCGAATCGCTGATCGACAACGGCTACCGCGGCATCGTCATCGCCGGCACGGGGCTGGGACACGTCAACAAGCCGCTGTACCCCGTACTCAAGCGGGCTTGCGACCAGGGCGTCTCGGTGTTCATGACCGTGCAGACGCTGTGGGGCTACGTGCAGATGTACGTCTACGAGACCGGCCGCGAGATCATGGAGCTGGGCGTCATTCCGGCGGCGAACATGCTTCCCGAAACGGCCTACGTCAAGCTCGGCTGGGCCCTCGGGCAGACGGATGATCCGGCCAAAGTGAAGGAGATGATGCTGACGCCCATCGCCGGCGAAATCACCGAGCGCGAGCCGTACAACGGCTACCTGATCTACCAGGGCGGCATTCCCGAGGTGGAGAAGTTCCTGCTGAGCATCAAGCGTTGATCCGATTCAGCACATGCTTTCCATTTTCAAACAGCATCACATGCGATGCCTGGCTTCCGGTTCAAATCCATTGTCTTTTTTTTATACATCAACTGTGTCAATAAGGAGGTCGGTGATGGGAAGAAAGTCGTTTTTTCTTTTAACCCTCTCGTTTATTTTGTTCGCGCACTTGTCGGCCGCCGCCGACTGGCAGCAGACCGCCGGACCCTACGGTGGCGATATCAGATGCCTTGCCGTGAGCGGCGCAAAACTATTCGCGGGAACGTTCAACGGCGGCGTATTCCGGTCCACCGACCGGGGCGCGGCCTGGACGGCCGTCAATTCGGGAATCACTCTGTGGGACGTGCGGTCGATGGCCGTCGTGGGGTCATCCGTTTTCATCGGAACCAACGGCAGGGGAATATTCCGCACCACGGACGGCGGCGCATCCTGGATGCCCGTCAACTCCGGTCTGACCAAGATGGACGTCTTTACCATGACGGCGAGCGGATCGAACGTGTTCGCGGGAACCAACGGCAAGGGCGTGTTTCTGTCCACCGACCACGGCGATTCATGGACAGCCGTCAATACCGGCCTGACCGAAACCATCCCCGAGGCGCTGGCCGCCAGCGGCGCGAACATCTACGCCTGCTCCCAGGGCGAAGGCATCTTTCTGTCCACCAACAACGGAACATCCTGGACGACCATCAACACCGGACTCCCGTCCTTGAACGTGTACGACCTGGTCGCCAGCGGTTCAAACCTCTTTGCGGCGACCGGCGGTTCCATTTCCCTTTCCACCGACCAAGGCGCAGGCTGGAAAGTCGTCAAAACGGGAAACTACGGCGCTCCCCTGCTGGCGACGGGATCGGCCGTATTCGCCTCGGGCTCTCCGCAGGGTCTCATCCGGTCCACCGACAATGGGACCACATGGAAATCGGTGACCACGGGGTTGACAAGCAGCCGAATTGAAGCATTGATCGCAGACGGTCCGGATTTGTACGCGGGGAGCAACGGCGACGGCGTATTCCTTTCCACCGACAATGGGGACAGCTGGACGCGTGCGAGCAGCGGCATGGTCAGCACCGATATCCGCTGTTTTACCGGAGTTTTTTCGCGCCTGTTCGCGGGAGCGTCCGGTGCCGGTGTGTTCCTGTCGACCGACCAGGGAGCCACCTGGACGGCCTGCAACAACGGCCTTTCGGACCTGGTCGTCCAGGACTTTACCAATATCGGATCGACCGGTTTCGTGGGAACGTATTACGACAAGGTGTTCGTCACCACCGACAACGGGGGATCCTGGAAAATGGCGAACGCCGGTCTGCCGTACTGGGATGTCCGTGCCTTATATGCCGTGGAATCGAAACTATTTGCGGGATTCGGAAGCAACGGTGTATACTTATCAACCGACCACGGCGCCTCGTGGAACGCCGCCAACACGGGGTTGGCGGACAAACATGTCAGGGCCATCGCCCTTGTGGGTTCCAATCTGTTCGCCGGAACCCTTGGCGGCGTTTTCCGGTCCACCGACGGCGGGGGCAATTGGACAGCGGTCAATACCGGTTTGACGTACCCCAATACATTGGCTTTGACCGTAAGTGGATCCGCACTCTTCGCCGGAACCGATCACGGCGTCTTCGGATCCACCGATCAGGGCGGCACCTGGATCACCGCTGACAATGCCTTGTCCCGCAAGACGGTGTATGCTTTACTGGCCGGCGGATCGGTTCTTCTCGCGGGCACCAATAACAGCGTATTCCTGTCGACGAACTACGGCCTTGCGTGGACGGATGCCGGCGCCGGCCTGCCCGACATCGACATCGTCTCGTTGTTCGTGGCCGGCTCAGCCTGTTTCGCGGGCACGAATGGCCTGGGTGTCTGGAAGCGGCCCCTCTCGGAATTCACTGCTGTGGACGAAAATGCCGGGTCATCCGTACCCGAAAATTACACTCTCGGACAGAACTATCCCAATCCCTTCAACCCGGTCACGATCATTCCCTTCACCATGAATACATATGGATTCGCCTTATTGAAAATATTTGATCTCACGGGAAAGGAAATCGCCGTTTTGATTTCGGACAGATTCCAACCCGGCCGGCACGAGGCAAAGTGGAACGCCAGTTCCCTTCCCGGCGGCGTCTACATTTGCCGTCTCGAGGCGGACGGGATGATTCAAACGCGCAAGCTGGTGCTGATGAAATAATATGGGATGCGAGCCGCCTGTGACCGCGGGCAATTATCCGGCTTTATCGACGCAATCCTGAATGCAACTACATAAGGAAAAAACATGAAACATCAGCCGTGGATTCTTACGGTCATCGCCGTCCTGTTTGCCGGCTTCTCCGCCGTTTTTGCCGACTGGCAGCAAACCGCCGGACCCTACGGCGGCGTCGTGAACACGCTTTTCGTCATTGGAAACGACATTCTCGCGGGGTCGGATTCCGGTGTTTTCCGTTCCACCGACAACGGCGCCTCGTGGGCTCTGAGCAGCGCCGGTTTGGACGATTATTCCAACGTGAACGCCTTCGCGACGGCGGGTTCCAGCCTGTTCGTGGGGAACGACGGGGGTGTCTCTGTTTCGACGGACCACGGCGCCAGCTGGTCTTCCAGCAAAAGCGGCCTGCCCGACTTTCCGGTTGGCGCGCTGTTGTTCGACGGAAATGACCTGTTCGCGGGCGTCGTTTCGTCCGGCGTGTTCCGGTCCAGCGACCACGGCGCCGGCTGGAGTCCCGTCAATACGGGTTTGAACACATACAGCGAACGTTCCGTCAATTCCTTCGTTTCCATGGGCTCGTCCCTTTTCGCCGGAACCATGGGCGGCGTGTTCAAGTCCACGAACAGTGGATCGAACTGGACCGCGGTGAACACCGGCCTGGCCAACCTTTACGTCTGGACTTTGGTTTCCGCCGGAACGGATCTCTTCGCGGGTACGACGGCCGGTCTCTTCCGGTCCACCGATCAGGGAGCCGGATGGACGGCCGTCAATACCGGCCTGACCCAGACCGACATCCGTTCACTGCTTCCGGCCGGCCTCTCTTTGTTCGCGGGCACGGTCAAGGGTGGCATTTTTGTTTCGACAAACGGCGGCGCGAACTGGAATGACGTATCGAACGACCTCACGCAGTCTTCCGTGAAGGGGATGGCCGTGAAGGGGAATACTTTTTTCTCGGGAACGCACGGCAACGCGGGCATTTACGCGTCCACGGACAAGGGGTCGACCTGGGCCGTGTCGAACACCGGCCTGACGGCCACAGCAGTGAGGGCCCTTGCGGTCTCGGGCGCCTACGGTTTCGCCGGCCTTTTGGACATGGGAGGCGTGTTTCTTTCAGTCGACGGCGGAGCCCACTGGACCGCCATGAACAACAACCTGACGGGCG
>JBFZEN010000305.1:0-4346 GCA_041306805.1 bacterium | reverse complement strand
AATGGACATCTACACCAGGTCCGAGGCGGAAGCCGCGATGGAGGACAAGACGGGCTACAGCCGGCAGGGGAACACCATACGCATCGAGGGGGCGGAATTCAGCAGGGACTGGATTCACAGCAGTTTCGATATCCAGGTTCCGGCCGGTTTCGACTGCACCATCAAGACCCGGGGCGGCGAAATGTCGGTCGAGGGCGTGGACGGGAACGTCTCCGTTTCCACCGGCGGAGGGGAAATCGAGTTGAAGAACCTGGGCGGCATCGTCACGGCCCGGACGGGCGGGGGTGAGGTCGCGATCGAGAACGTGCGGAACAAGGTGGACGTGTCCACGGGCGGGGGCGAAGTCGATATCAGCGGGGCGAAGGGGCAGGTGGACGTGCGGACGGGCGGCGGCGAGGTGAACGTGGAAAACACGGACGGAAACCTCACCGTGTCCACGGGCGGCGGGGAAGTCTCTATCGGGAACGTCAAGGGGAACCTGACCGTCCGGACGGGCGGGGGGGAAATCTCGGCGAACAACCTCGGCGGCAGCGTCGTCGCCTCCACGGGTGGCGGGGACATGGAATTGACGGGCATTCAGGGCTCGCTCAAGGCCTCCACGGGCGGCGGCGAAGTCACGGCCACGATCACGCTGTCCGATTTCACGAAGAAACACGACGTGGAAATCAGCACCGGAGGCGGCGACATCAATCTGACCGTCCCCTCGAAACTGCCGGCCACCGTCTCGGCCAAGATCAGAACGAGCAGGAGAAACTGGGAAGAATTCACGATCAGCAGCGATTTTCCGCTCCAGATCAAGACCGACGACCATGAAAAAATGCGTGTGATCACGGCCAAGGGCGACATCAACGGGGGCGGAGATTTGATTCTGCTCGAAACAGGCGGCGGGAATATCCGCATTCTGAAGGCGTTGAAATAGCAGGGGCCGGTTGAAAAAAATATAGCCGCAAAGAATGCGGAGAGCGCGGAGGATCATTGTCAAAGTAAGAAGAAGGGTCCGGATTGCCGTGTTGTGGATCACGGCGGCTAATGGAACGAAGGGGCGCGATGGAGTCGCGCCTTTTCCATTATGTCTTCATCTCGTACATGCGGTACGTCTTGTATATCTTCCCCCCGAGCATCCCAGCCGCGCGGTTCATCATCACGTTGGTTTCCAGAATCCACGACATCTCGCCGCGGTGGTAGCCCCGCCGTGTCGCGTTGCGCCAGGTGTCCAGATAAAAGACCGCGTCGATGCCCCGGTTCCTGTACTTCTCGATCACGCCCATCGTGATGATGCGTATCATGTCTATCTTTTTCACCGCGCGCATGATTTTAAGCAGGCCGAAGGGAAAAAGTTTTCCGTGCGCGTGGATCAGGGCCTGGTTCATGTCCGGGGTGGAAAGGGAGAAACCCACGGGTTCTCCGTCTATTTCGGCGATCAGGGCGAGGTCGGGAATCACGGCCTGTTTGAGTTTTTTGGCGAGGTGATCGAACTCGCGCTGGGTCATGGGCACGAATCCCCAGTTCTTCATCCAGGCGTTGTTGTATATATACCACACTTTCTTCGCTTCATCGTCGAATTTTTTCATCTCCATGGGGCGGATTTTCAGCTTCTCCCGCTTACGGACGATCTCAGCCACGCGCACCAGTTTTTCGGGCGGCGGATTGGAATCGTCGATATAATACGCATAGAGGTCCATCGCCTTCTGAAGGCCGAAGCGGTCGATCAATTCGGGGTAATAGGGAGGGTTGTACGTCATCATGATCACGGCGGGCGTGTGGAAGGCGTCGATCAGCAGCCCGCAGTCCTCGTTCTGCGAAGGATTCACGGGGCCGCGAAAGGCTTCCATGCCGCGGGCCTTGACCCAAAGTTTGGCCGCGCCGAGCAGCGCGTTCGCGGCTTCCTGGTTGTTTTCGCATTCGAAAAATCCGAAAAATCCAATTTTCTCGGCGTGAACCTCGTTGTGCTTGTGGTCCACCATGGCGGCGATGCGTCCCACGGGCCGCCCGTCCTCGAAAGCCATGAAGAATTCCGCGTCGGCATGCTCGAAGAACGGATTCTTTTTGGGGTTGAGAAGCGCTTTCTGGTCCACGATGAGGGGCGCGGCCCAGTTCGGATCGCTTTTGTACAGGCGGTAGGGGAAAAGCATGAAGCTGCGCCTGTCTTTTGCCGAGCGGACGGGCCGTATTTCAATGGGGGAGGGCATGGGAGAATCCTTTAATTGATAAAAAGCGCGACGCACCTTTTGCAGTTTGGATTGAATTGCATGGAATGCGGTAAAAGGAGCGCCGCACTTCTGGTTTTAAATAATTCCGAACTGTTTTCCCAGCTTGGCGAAGATGTCGAGAACCTTGTCCAGCTCTTCGTCCGTATGCGTGGCCATGTAGCTCGTGCGTATGATGGCCTCGTGCGGGGGCACGGCCGGGCTGACCGTCGGATTGGCGAACACGCCGTTCTCGAACAGGAGTTTCCAGAAGGCGAAGCAGGCATCGTCTTCCCCGATTTTGATGGGGATGATGGGGGTCTGGGTGTGCCCCGTGTCGAAGCCGAGGCTGTCGTAACCCTCTTTCATTTTTTTCGTGTTCTTCCACAGGCGTTCCAGCCGTTCCGGTTCCGATTCGATGACGTCCAGACAGGCGATCACCGTGGCGACGGCCGAAGGCGGCATGCTGGCGCTGAATATGAGCGCGCGGGCGTGGTGCTTGATGAAATGAATGACCTGCTCGTCCCCCGCGACGAAGCCGCCCAGCGAGGCGAACGATTTGCTGAACGTGCCCATGACCAGGTCCACCTGGTCCTCGAGGCCCCAGTGTTCCCCCGTGCCCCTGCCGTGCCTGCCCAGAACGCCGATGGAGTGCGCGTCGTCGATGTACACCCTGGCCCCGTATTTCCGGGCCAGTTCGGAAAGACGCGGCAGTTTCACGATGTCCCCTTCCATACTGAACACCCCGTCGGTGACGATGAGCCTGCCCGCGTCCCTGTCCTTGTGCGATTCGAGAACGCGTTCCAATTCCTTCATGTCGTTGTGTTTGTACTTGACCGTTTTGCCGAACGCCAGCCTGCACCCGTCCACGATGGAGGCGTGGTCCACGCGGTCCGTGAAGATCAGGTCATCCTTTTCGATGATGGCCGTGATCGCGCCCTGGTTGGTCTGAAAACCCGTGCTGAAACAGAGGGCGGCGTCGCGCTTCATGAACCGGGCCAGCCGGTTTTCGAGCTCCTCGTGTATGTCCAGCGTGCCGTTCAGGAAGCGGGACCCCGTGCAGCCGGAACCGTATTTCCTGGTGGCGGCCACGGCCGCTTCGATCACCTTGGGATGGCCCGTCAGGCCGAGGTAATTGTTCGACCCGATCATGATCAATTTCTTCCCGGCGATGACCACTTCCGATCCGGGTCCCGACTGAATGGGTCGGAAATAGGGGTACATGCCGGCGGCCATGGCCTCCTTGGCACGGGTAAACTTGCGGCATTTTTCGAAAAGGTCCACTTTGTCTCCTATCTGTGACTGCGCTTTACCTGCCTCATCCGCGGGCGGTATCGATGAACAATGTATTTTTTCGGAAAAATGAGAATGACTCGGAATGGCCGTCCTGAAATGCATATTCATGCATAAACAGGGGTAAAAGTTAAGTAAAGTATGGGAAATTGTCAATATAAAAATGAATCCGGTTCCGCCGTCATCCGACGGCCATACGGCCTCTTTCATGGGGCCGGCGGCAGCGGTTCAAATCGTCCGGCCGGCAAAATCAAACATGGTTTCTCAGCATGAGTTCGGCCGGGGCCGGATGCAGATACCACTGGTCTTTCAAGTAAGGCTGTTCGAATTTGCGGACATAGTGGCCCAGCAGGGTCACGGGTACAACGAGGGGGACGAGACCGCGGCCGTAATTCCCGATCACTTCGAGGCATTCCCGTTTTTCGTCCGGCGTCAACTGCTTTTTAAAATAGCCCATGATGTGCTGAAGCACATTGACGTTTTTTTTCACCGTGGCGGGGAGCCTGAGAGCCGCCATCAGTCCTGAAAGATAGACAAGGCTTTTTTCACCCACGCGGCCGTCACCGGCTCCGGCCGCAAGCCTTCCGAGACCGGTTGCGGACGAGGGGCTGTGCGCCATGATGAGAAGTTTGTGCGCGGCGTGGAAGGCCGTCCATGCCGCCGGGGTCGGGATTACCTCCATCGACTCCTTCCACCGGCTGTAGACGAACACGCGTTCGATGAAGTTCTCCCTTAGCTCCGGGTCGTTCAGGCGGCCGTCGTCCTCGACGGGGACAAGCGGAAAAGCCTTCATGAACTCCGCCGCGAACAATCCCGTGCCGTTTTTTTTCGCCACACCCCCTTTGGCCGGATATACCTTCACGCCCG
>JBFZEN010000304.1:0-5389 GCA_041306805.1 bacterium | reverse complement strand
ACGGCCAAATCATCCTGCGACCAGTGCGGTTTCTGCACCGAGCTATGCCCCCGCTATCTGCTCGGCTACCCCGTTCGCCCCGAAACAGCCATGCGCAACAGGATGTTCGAAGATACTTCTGGTTGCGGAGCAACCGGAAGTATCGAGAATCCCGTAGGCCGTTCTTTGGCCGGAGGAATCGAAGGTTCCGTGGGCCGTTCTTTGGCCGGAGGGATCGGAAATCCCGTAGGCCGCTCTTTGGCCGGAGGGATCGAAGGACTCCACCCCGGCAACGCCTTCTGCTGCGAATGCAATCTCTGCACCTTGTACGCATGCCCCGAAGGCCTCGATCCGAAGGGCGCGGCCGTAATCGAAAAGAAAGCCCTGCGTTTGAAAAACGTGCGCTGGGAAGGTCTGTCCGTGCGTCCGCATCCCATGCTGCCCTACAGGAAGGTGCCCATGACAAGGTTGAAACAGCGGCTCGGTCTGTCTCAGTTCAGGGACGAGGCCCCGGTTTCGGATCTTGAAATCAGGCCCGAACGGGTGCGACTCGCCCTGCAGCAGCATCTGCGAAAACCGGCCCTGCCCGCCGTGAAAAAAGGCGACCGCGTGCAGAAGGGCCAGATTGTTGCGCGCGCCGACGGAAACGTATCCGCCGATGTGCATGCGTCCATCGATGGACTGGTCGCCGAGGTGCTCGAAAAGGAAATCATCGTCGCGAGGTCGTCATGAGCTCCGCAAACGCCGTCGGCATCATCGAATTGTCAAGCCTCAGCAAGGGCTTTGAAGTCGAAGATGCCGTGCTCAAATCAACCCGGGTCGAAAAACTGCTCGCCCGCAGCATCTGTTCCGGCAAATTCCTGATTCTCGTCCGCGGCGAGATTGCCGACGTCGAGACATGCCTGAAAACAGCCGCACGGGTCGGTGATTTCGCCGTGGTGCAGACCGTGTTGATTCCGCGGGTCAGCGAAGCCGTTTTTCCCGCCATGGCCGGCGCGACCGCACTGGATGCGGTCGAACCGAAGGGGGCCCTCGTTCTTGAAACGTTCTCCGCGGCGTCGGCCGTCCGGCTTGCCGATATCGCGGCCAAGCAGGCGGACGTGGACATTTTACGCATCCATCTCGCCATGGCCATAGGCGGCAAGGGCCTTGTGGTGCTGACCGGCGACATGGAATCGCTGAAGTCGGCGCTCGGTCCCGTCCTCGACTTCGCCCGGGACGACGGCATGCTCGCCGGGTACGCGCTCATTCCGAATCCGCACCCGGATCTGCTGAGGGAAATGATTTAAACGTGCGTCGGGCTGCGTGCCTCGTGCGGAATAATAATTGCGCTTATCCGGGGAACGACGCGTGAAGCGCGCGGATTCCCAAATAAAAGGAATTTTCAAATGAATAGCACGATGTTCAATAAAATCAACAAATCCGATTTGGAGGCTCTCCGTTCCATCGTCGGCGGGAAAAATGTGATTACCGGCCGGGAAGAACTCGACGACTATTCGCACGACGAGTTCTCGATGGATGACATCCGCCGCCTTCCCGACGTCGTGGTCAAACCGCGGAACACATCCGAGGTCCAGGCCGTCGCGAAACTCTGCAATGAAAAACGCGTTCCCCTGACCGCCCGCGGTGCCGGAACCGGGCTGTGCGGCGGCTGCGTTCCCGCTTTCGGCGGCGTGGTCGTCACTTTCGAGAACATGAAACACGTCATCGAAGTGGACGCCAACAACATGACCGCCACCGTCGAATCGGGACTGATGCTCATGGAATTTTACCCCGCCATCGAGGAAAAAGGCCTGTTCTTTCCTCCCCATCCCGGCGACGAATCGGCGACCATCGGCGGGGTCATCGCGACCAATGCCGGAGGCGCCCGCGCCGTCAAGTACGGAGTGATACGCAATTTCGTCAAGGGAATCGAGGCCGTGCTCGCCGATGGAACCACGGTAAACCTGGGCGGCAAGTTCATCAAGGATTCCAGCGGTTACAGCCTCATGCACCTTTTAATCGGCTCTGAGGGCACCTTGGGTCTTGTCACGCGGGCCACGCTGGCCCTCATGCCCCCGCCGCAGGTTTTAATCACTCTGGTGGCGCCCTTCGAGGGCATACACGACGCCATCAATACGGTCCCGGCCATCATCCAGAAAAAGATCCTGCCGATGGCCGTGGAGTTTGTGGGCCGGGAAACGGTCCGGCTTTCGGCCGATTTCCTCAACAAAACCTGGCCGTGCAGGAACGGGGACGCGCACCTGATGATCATTCTGGACGGATCGAGCGAAGCCGAGGTGATGGCCCTGGCCGAATCCGTCAGCGAAGTCTGCGTGGCCAACAAGGCCCTCGACGTGTTCGTGGCCGACACCAGGGCAAAACAACAGGAAATACTCGAAATCCGGTCCAACATCTACGAGGCCATGCGGAACGACATGCTCGAAATCCTCGACATCACCGTCCCCCGCGCCAGCATCGCCGAATTCGTGGACGGGGTGCAGGCCATCGAGAAGGAATCGGGCCTGTGGCTCCCCACGTACGGGCATGCCGCCGACGGCAACGTGCACACCCATCTGATGCGCCGGAGATGGAAGGACGGACAGTGGACTGAAATCGACGGCTGGAAGGAAAAAATGCCATCGGTCCGCGAAAAACTGCACGACCTCGGCCGGAGCTTTCAGGGCATTTGTTCGGGCGAGCACGGCATCGGTCTCGTGAAAAAAGAATATCTGAAATCGTTTCTCACCGACAGGCACATCGGCCTGATGCGCGACATCAAGAAGGTTTTCGACCCCAACGGGATTTTGAATCCCGGAAAAATATTTGACTGAAAGACGTGCTTCGTGCACCGTACATCGTGGAAAAAATGACCTCTCGATGCCCGAAGCACGAAGCCCGATGCACGTTTAAAAAAAAGGAGATCCCATGCCATCCACCAGCGAATGGGCCATGAAACAACTGATCCTGGAAATCGGCAGGCGCCTCTGGACGCGCGGCTATGTGGCGTCGAACGACGGCAACATCACGGCCAGGATCGGCGAAAATGAAATTTTAACCACCCCGACGGGCGTGAGCAAGGGCTTCATGACTCCCGACATGATCATCAGGCTCGACATGGACGGCAAGGTGCTGTCGCCGGGCGGCAGGTTCAAGCCGTCGAGCGAGGTGAAAATGCACCTTGAAGTGTACCGCCAGCGCGGCGACGTCAAAGCCGTCATCCACGCGCATCCCCCCTATTGCACGAGCTTCGCCGTGGCCGGCATTCCGCTGAACAAGTGCGTTCTGCCCGAAGCCATTCTCACGCTCGGGGCCGTTCCCATTGCAACCTATGGCACCCCGTCCACGCGCGAAATTCCCGATTCGATCAAACCGCTCATCGAGAAATCGGACGCCGTGCTTCTCGCCAACCATGGAGCCCTCACCATGGGAATCGATCTGCTGACGGCTTACCACCGCATGGAAACACTTGAACATTCGGCTTACATCATTTTCCTCTCCATCCAGCTGGGCAATGTGAACGTCATTCCGGAAAAGGAAGTGGAAAAACTGATGGAATTGCGGCAGAAAATGAACATCCCGGGGAGGATCAATCTCGCGAATCAGAAACCCCTCCAGCCGTCCTGCCCTTCGGAGACCGATGTGGAGGCGATTACCAGGAAGGTCATGGAAAAATTGAAAGAAATAAAATAAACGAAATCGTTTTCAAATGTTTTCATCAATCCTTGACCGGCTTCTTCCCGCTCTTTGCCGACTGGCTGCCGTCGACTGCCTGCCGCCGACTTATCATCATCACAGATAATAAACCGGAGCGCTGAACCATGAAAATTCTTATTGCAAACCCGGGCAGCACTTCATACAAATGCAAACTGTTCGACACAACGAATTGGGAAGTGATTTTCCAGGCCGGGGTAGAGCGCATTGGCGACGCGCAGGGCATCATCACCTGCCAGTTCAAGGGCAGGGACAAAACCGTCGAAAACCGGCCCGTCCCCGATTACATTCAGGCCGTGAACCTGACTTTGGACGTTTTAAAGCGGACCGTGCCCCTGAAGGATATCGCAGCCGCCGGTTTCAAGACCGTTCTGGCCAAGGGCGTCACGGGCTGCGTCCGCCTGACGCCGGACGTTATCTCGGCCATGAAGGAATTCGAACCCCTGGCCCCCGTGCACACCCGGGTGTACCTCCACGCGATTTCCGTCTTTGAAAAAGTGCTGCCCTCCGTGCCCCGCGTCGGGCTCTTCGAAACCGCCTTTCATGCGGCCATTCCTCCCGAAGCGTACTTGTACGGGATTCCCTACGGCTATTTTGAAAAATACGGCATCCGGAAATACGGATTTCACGGTGCCTCGCACCGGTATGTGGCGCGCCGCGTCAAGGAATTGTACTTCGACGATTGGCCCGGTGTGAACGTGATTTCCTGCCACCTGGGTGGAAGCGCGTCCGTCTGCGCGGTCAAAAACGGCGTTTCCGTGGACACGTCCATGGGCATGAGCCCCCAGAGCGGACTGCTCAACGCCAAACGCGTGGGAGACCTGGACCCGTTCGCCCTGCTGTACCTGATGGAAAAGGAAAACCTGTCCATTGCGCAGACGAGGGATTTGCTGATCTCGAAAAGCGGCGTGTTCGGCATTTCCGGAAAGAGCGGCGATTTCCGCGACATCGAAAAGGCCATGGACTCGGGCGACGCCAGGGCCGAACTGGCTTTCAAGACGTTCGCCTACATCGTCCGGCGTTACATCGGCGAATACCTGGCCGTGCTGAACGGCGCCGACTGCATCGCCTTCACCGCGGGCATAGGCCAGAACCAGCACCGCCTCCGCCGCGCCGCGCTGGAGGGCATGGACAAGCTCGGCGTGGTGCTGGACGGGGAAAAGAACGGGACGACCAAGGAAGGAATCATTTCGGCGGACCACTCGAAGATTCTGGTCGCCGTTCTTGCCACGGACGAAGAACGCATTGTCGCGGAGGAAGTGGAAAAGCTGCTGGCGTGAGGAAGAATTTGCATCTAACCTCCCCGGGAGCTTCAAGCTCCCGAAGAGGGTCTTTTTAATCATTCCAGCGTGTATTGTGTTAGATTCTTATCCTGTATATCCGCCGACAAACTGCAGACAAATTCCTTATAGTCTTTCCCGCCTTTAAAGTATTCATTCCTCAGTTCGGCTTTTAAGTAATTCCCTTTATTCAAACCAATCCAATCACGGTAGTCTGAATACGGCCACTCTTCCGGCGTTTTGGCCAAACCTGCTTTCACAGGATTCAGGCGGATATATCGGCACACATGGATCAGAGAATCGTCTGTATCTACACCGACGGCCTTGAAACGATCCTGAAATAGGGGGCCGCGCCATCGGCATTGTTTATTCAATGCCTGCGCGTATGAATTAAAAGAATACCCCATGCATTTTGAAAGACCATCATCCGGTCCGTC
>JBFZEN010000303.1:0-5041 GCA_041306805.1 bacterium | reverse complement strand
TGGTGCCGGCGGACGTGGATGAAAACGATGTTTCCACGGCCGATCCGGCGGCGCACGTCATGGAACTGTCGCGTCGCAAGGCCGAAGCCGTTCTCGGCCGCGTGAAAGAGGGCCTTGTCATCGGGGCGGACACCGTGGTGTGCATCGACGGCGCCGTGCTGGGCAAACCGGCCGGCCGCGCGGAAGCCGGGGTCATGCTGGCGAGGCTGTCGGGCAGAACCCACACGGTCACGACCGGTTTCACTTTGATAGACGCCCAATCCCGGAAAACCACCGGCGGTTTCGAACAGACGGACGTGACCTTCCGCCGCCTCGAACCGTGGGAAATCGAGGCGTACGCGTCGTCTTCGCACCCCCTCGACAAGGCGGGCGCCTACGGCATTCAGGACCAGAGCGGCCTGTTCGTCGAACGCATCGACGGGTGTTTCTACAACGTCGTGGGATTCCCCCTGACGAAATTCTACGAAGCCCTGAAACGGCTCTGGCCCCATGAAGCCCTGGGCGCCATTCTGCACGGGAAGTCCCGCGATGAATGAACAACGGGCAAAACAGCCGGCGTTTTCAACCGATCTCCGGTTTGCCAAGATGGAAGGCGCGGGCAACGACTTCATCATGATAGACAACAGGAAAGGCCGCTTCACGGGGCGGGAAACGGCCTTTTTCTCATTTCTGTGCCGCAGGCGGTTTTCCATCGGGGCGGACGGCGTGGTGCTTGTCGAAAGGGGAAAAACCGGTCCCGTGCGGATGCGTTATTTCAACAGCGACGGCAGGCCGGCGTCGATGTGCGGAAACGCGCTGCGCTGCACGGCTCTTTTTGCGTTTGAAAAGGGATGGGTGAAAAAAACCGGCTTCGATGTGGAAGCGCCGGACGGAATCCACCCGGTGCGCGTCCGAAGGAGCGGGAAAGGGATCACGGTGAGGATGGCCCCCGCCTTCGGATTCAGGACGGGCCTGGGCATCGTCCGTGAAACCGCGTTCAGGGAGGGCGGATTCGTGAACACGGGCGTGCCCCATTTCGTCGTTTTCACAAACACCCTCGACAAGGTCGACGTCCAGGCCGCAGCCCCGGTGTACCGGCACCATGCCGCATTCCCGGAAGGCGCCAACGTGAATTTCGTCCAAACGATGAAGGACGGGTCGATAGCCGTCCGCACCTTCGAACGGGGCGTGGAAGGCGAAACGCTTTCCTGCGGCACCGGATGCGTGGCCGCCGCGCTGGTCGCGGGCAAATCGGAAGGCAGGACGTCACCCGTTACGGTCCGGACGCGCGGCGGAACGCTTTTTGTTTCTTTCAACGCCGACTGGACGCGCATCGACCTGACGGGGCCGGCCGGGATCGCGTTTGAAGGAATATGGAAAACTCCGCGCGGGACGCGGATTCATAAGCGGGCGCCAATGTCCGGGGGAAAAATATGAAGCGCGTGGTCGTCATCGACGGATACAACGTGATGTTCCAGCTCCCCGAGCTGCGCCGGCAGGTCGAACGGGATCTGGAAGGCGCGCGGGAGCGTTTTCTGGACGTGCTGTCGGCCTACAGCGTGAAAAAACCGGCCGATTACATCGTGGTATTCGATGGAGACGGTCAGGACCGGATTCAGGCCGGGCGAAGGACGCGCATCCGGGTTCTTTTCTCAAAACCTCCGCAGAAGGCCGATCCCCTGATCAAGAAGACCGCGGCCGAAAGAAAGAACGACGAGGACATGATCGTGGTCACCTCCGACCAGGACATATCGCGTTATGCGCGCATCTGCGGCGTCAAGGTCGAGACCTCGCAGAAGTTCGCGCTCGATATGACCACCGAGCCGCGCACCGACATCGAGAACAAATTCGACCAGAACATGAGCGAAAATGAAGTGGCGGACTGGATGGCCTTGTTCGGGAAAAACCATGACGGGGAAGGCAAACCATGAGGCAGAAAAAGAACCTCTTCTGGCTGATGGCGGTCCTGGCCGCGATCACGTTTTCGGTCGCCGGAATATCCAATTACATTCTCTATAAAAAAGCCATTGCCGGGCAGCGGGAACGGCTTGAGGACACCGTCGGCATTCTGGCCCAGCTTATCGAAGCGGTGGGCAGCCCCGATCCGACCTTCAAATACCATGATCCGGAAATTCTTCTGCGGGTCATCCTCGACCAGATCCAGGCTCCCCGTTTCAGGGGTCTGGGCAGAACGGGAGAAATCGTGCTGGCCAGGCAGCGGGGCGACAGCATCGTTTTTTTGACGAGCCGCAGGCGCGGGATCACGCGGGACATCGAGCCCATCACCGTGAAATCGCGTTTTGGCGAACCCATCCAGGGCGCCCTGGCCGGAAAAACAGGGACGATGGTCGGCTTCGATTACAAGGGCGACCAGGTTCTCGCGGCGTTTGAATACATATCGTCCCTCGATCTCGGCATCGTGGCCAAAATCGATTATTCCGAAATCACCGCCCCGTATATCGGGGCGGCCGCCGCCACCGGGAGCATTGCGGCCCTGGCCATGCTCGCCGGATTCTTTCTATTCGGCAGGCTGACCAATCCCATCCTCTCGGCCCTGGAGGCGAGCGAAAAACAGTACCGCACTTTGATCGAGACGCTGCAGGAAGGCGTCTGGGCGATCGACAGGAACGCCAATACGACATTCGTGAATTCCACCATGGCCGACATGCTCGGGACCACGCCCGAAGCCATGGCCGGGAAGTCCATTTATTCCTTCATGGACGCGAAGGAAGCCGAAGGCGTCAAATCGAACCTGGCGCGCTGTCAAAAAGGCGTGCACGAACAGCGCGATATCGAATTCATGCGCAAAAACGGGAGCCGGCTTTGCGCCACGGTCGAAATGGGGCCGGTTTTTGATGAGGAGGGCCGCTTCGGGGGCGCGCTGGCCGGGGTCATGGACGTTTCCGAACGGCGCCTTGCCGACGCGGCGCTCAGAACCAGCGAGGAAAAATTCCGCAGCGTCATTGAACAATCCGCCGACGGCATTGTGCTGATCGCTTCGGACGGCGCCATCACCGAATGGAACCGGGGCGCCAGGAAAATCACGAGCCTGAGGCGCAAAGACGTTCTCGGCCGGCCGCCGTGGGAGATCCTGAACGGGCTGACGGTGCAGGAAAAGCGCACACCGGAAAACGAGGAGAAGTTGAAGGCCCTCGTCGTGAATATGCTGCGGATGCAGCAGGCGCCCTGGATAAACCGGCTGATCGAGACGGAAATCGAGCTTCCGGATGGAACGCATAAAACGATTCAGGCCCTGGTATTTCCGATCCGCAGCCAGTCGGGGACCACGGCGTGCGGCATTTTCCGCGACGTGTCCGAGTTGAAAAAGACGGAAGAGCAGTTGAAATCACTGCTTCACGAGAAGGAGACGCTGCTCAGGGAGGTGTTCCACCGCGTCAAGAATAATTTTCAGATCGTCTCGAGCCTGTTGAACCTGCAATCGCACACCATCAGGAATCCCCAGGTTTTATCGGTGCTGCAGGAAAGCCGCGACCGGATCCGCACCATGTCCCTGGTACACGAGAAACTGTACCGGAGCGAATCGCTGACGGGCATCCGTTTCGATGAATACGCAAAGGAACTCGCCACCGGCCTGTTCGACTCGTACGGCGCCGATCCCTTCAAGGTGAGTCTGAAAATCGACGCCGGGGAGGTTTCACTCGGAATGGACACGGCTGTTCCATGCGGGCTGATCGTCAACGAACTGGTGTCGAACAGCCTCAAGCACGCGTTTCCGGAGGATTGGAAGAAAAACGGACTCATTTCCATCAGACTGCGCCGCGAACAGAACGGATGGATACGCCTGACCGTGGCGGACAACGGGCGCGGCCTGCCCCCCGCCATGGACGTCAAAGAGGCGCAGTCTCTCGGATTGCACCTGGTGACCATGTTGACGGAAGATCAACTGGGCGGCAAATTGAAGATTGAGAAAAGAAACGGGACGAAAATAACGGTTGAATTCAAACCGTGACCAGTGTTTGCGTTCCTGCGCGTTTAATAGTATGAAACACTCGGTCGCTCACGGTCGGGTATTTCAATACTCGTCGAGATGGTTCCATTCCGCGTTTTCAAGCCACTGTTTCGGGCTCCTCACCAGTTCGAGCAGCGCTTCCACCAGCTTCACATGCCTTCGCTCTTCGCCCAATACCAGCGCGATGATGCCGGCCTGCCCCGATACGGCCTTGTCATTCACCAGTTGTTCGTAGAATTCCACGCTTTTATTTTCAAGATCAAGGGCTTTTTGATAGGAAGATTCCGCGTCGCCGAAGCGTGGAGGCACGTTATCGACTGAGATCGACCTGAGCACTGATTTTGCCCTTTGAAGGAGGTCCGATTTCTCGGAGATCTCCACGGGCAGATTTTTCTGCATCCGTTCGAACATCCGCAGATGCTTCTCCTCCTCGCCCGCGAGGTATCGGAACACGCCGGCAACCTCGCGGCTGACCGTCGATTCGGCCAGCCAGAGGTACTGTGCACGGCCCTCGGTTTCGATGTTTTTGGCGATTTCAAGAACGTCTGGCATGGTGGTCTCCTTTACTGTGAGTAACGTGAAGAGTGAAGCGTGAATGGTAAAGCGTTTTCAAGACTTGGAGACTGTAAGACGATGAGACTTGGAGATTGAAAATCCCCTGGTCCTCCAATCTCATCGTCCCAAAGTCTCTTGGTCTCCAAGTCAGATTCCCGCTTCACCCCTCACGCTTCACGTCTCCATAGTGGATATCCCTAGTAAAATCTTCAGTGAAAGCCCTGGCCGGCGGCCTCGATGGCGCGGCGCAACCTGACGGCATCCACGCGTCTCGAATACAGCGGCCGTTTGTCTGAGGCGTACGCAACCAGGCTGTCCTCAAAGGTGGGTTTGACGTGCCGGTACAGGACGCCGAGCGCAAACGGTTCGGTCCTGATGGCGGCTTCAAAAGCCCGCAACCGGTCCGATGGATCGTGCGCGCCGTCCAGATAGGCCGTGTGGTTCTTGAACCATCCGAACGTGTTGATCTTATTGTAACTCACGCAGGGCTGAAAAATATCAACCAGGGCATAGCCCCGATGCCGGATCGCCTCTTTG
>JBFZEN010000302.1:0-2513 GCA_041306805.1 bacterium | reverse complement strand
TTCAGCGCGCAGAAGGCTGTCCCGATCCTGGCGCCCGGGGCCGGCGTTTTCCACAAGAGCCTTTACTATTATGAAGGCATTCATCGCTGGCAGGTCAATGCCGAGATCCGCGTCGGTGACTGGGCGATCGACTGTCTGTTCGAGCCGGGCAACGACGTGACCCAGAGGGAGGGTCAAGCCCAGTTCGACGCGCTGGTTCCGGACGGAAAAAAGGTGCAGCCCGGCGAGCTGCTCGGAACGCTCATGATCGCGAAAGGCGCCAGTAAAAACTATTTCCACCTCGGTGTGCGGTTGACCACGACAACCCCCGGTACGCCTTACTGCCCCATGCCGTACTGCACGGAATCTGTCCGTGCGGCGCTGCTTGAATTGTACCGCAGGGACCATCCGCGGGGTCAAATCTGCGACTGCCACGTTTCTCAGGTCATAGGCGATCGGTAATGGGTATTGGGTCATCCGTGCGCGGTTTCCGTTCCCATAAAGAGTGGACGTCTTAATTCCACCAAGAGAATGATCATGTCCACAGGGACAAATAAATCCGGAACAAGCGCATCCATCAGGGAAAAACTGAAACGCGCTCCGCGTTCTCCCGGCGTGTACATCCTGAAAGACGCATCCGGAAAAACGCTGTACGTGGGTAAGGCCAAATCGCTGAGGGACAGGCTGCGGTCGCATTTCATGCCGGGCAGCGGCGAAGAACCGCGCCACGGATTGATGATGTCGAAGATCATTGATTTCGAAACCATACTCACCGATTCCGAGATCGAAGCGCTCATCCTCGAGGCGAATTTCATCAAGGAGCACCATCCCAGGTACAACGTCAATCTCAAGGACGATAAAAGCTATCCCTACATCCGCGTGACGAACGAGCCGTACCCGAGGATTTTGGTGACGCGCAAAATCGTGCGCGACGGTTCGAGGTATTTCGGGCCGTACACCGATGTCGGTTCCATGCGGCAGCTTCTCGGGGCGATCCGGAGGATATTTCCCGTGCGCACCTGCAGGCTCGAGATCACGGCAGAGAGCCTGCGGCTGAAAAAACACAAAATCTGCCTGTGGTACCACATTCAGCGCTGCCAGGGGCCGTGCGAAGGGATGGTGTTTCAACAGGATTACCTGTGGACGGTGAATCAGGTCGTGGCCTTCATTCAGGGCCGCAACAGCGAGTTGAAAAAAAACCTCGAAGGCCGAATGCGGGAACTGGCCGCGCAGAAACGGTTCGAGGAGGCTGCGCGGCTGCGCGACGAGATCCGCTCCATCGGCGCCTTCCAGTCGCGCCAGAAAGTCGTGGACGACGCGGAAGTCAACCGGGACATCGTGGTGACTGCGCAGGAAGGCGGCCTGGGCTGCGGTCTGGTATTCACCGTGCGCGACGGGAAAATCATCAACCGCATTCATTTCTTCCTCGAAAACGTGGATTCGCTGACAGAATCCGAAATACTCGCCAATTTTCTGAAGCTGTATTACATGCGGACGGACGATATTCCCGGGACGATCATGCTGCCCGTTGAAGCCCGGGATTCCGAGGGAATCGAAGCCTGGCTTTCGGGCGTCAGAGGCGCGCGCGTCTCTTTCGAATACCCGGGCCGCGGGAAATCGTTTCAGCTGATGGACATGTGCCGTGAAAACGCGAAACTGCTTTTAAACGAGTTGATCATCCAGAAGGAAAAATCGGAAAACTGGACGGCGCCTTCCGTTCTGGCCCTGCAGAAGGACCTTTCCCTGGCGAAGACCCCGAAACGCATCGAGGCCTTCGATATTTCGAACCTGGCGGGAAAGCACACCGTGGCCTCCATGGTCGTTTTTGAAAACGGGCAGCCGAAAAAATCGGAATACAGAAAGTTTAAAATCCGAAGCGTCGCGGGAATAGACGACTTCCGCAGCATGGCCGAGGTTCTTGAAAGAAGAATGAAGGGAATCAAGAGGGAAGGGAAGCCCATGCCCGATCTCATTCTGGTGGACGGCGGCAAGGGCCAGCTTTCCGCCGCGGCGGCGGTAATGAAGAAAATGAATGCCGAAAACCAGCCCCTGGTCGGCCTGGCGAAAAGGCTTGAGGAGGTGTTTGTCCCGGGCGCGGGAGATGCGCAGAACATCCCCAAATCGTCGGCCGGTCTGCATCTGCTGCAGCGCGTGCGCGACGAAGCCCACCGTTTCGCGGTCGCCTACCACCGGACGCTCAGGAAAAAGCGCGCCGTCCATTCGGCACTGGACGACATCCCCGGCATCGGGGAAAAAAGGAGAAAAACGCTGCTCAGGCATTTCGGCTCGGTCAAGAACATCCGCGAGGCGTCGCCCGAATCCATCGCGGCCGTGGAGGGGATGAACCGGAAGGCCGCGGAAGGAGTCGCCGCCTTTTTACGAAAATCGATGCCCTGAAACGCCAGGGCCGGCCGCATGCCTGGACGGGGCGGAAACCGTGTCGATAAATAATCCTTGCATGCTGCATACAATTCAATTATATTGTATTTGATAATTACAATAGAATCTAATTGTATGCGATGGGGTATGGCCGG
>JBFZEN010000301.1:0-8002 GCA_041306805.1 bacterium | reverse complement strand
AATACGTCCAAAACCTTGCGTTCCACCTGTTCCGGACTTTCGGAATCGCCAAGGGGAAGGTGGACCTGCGCATCGACATCCGCAACGTATCCCTGGAAGTGGGCACAGCCATTCCCTGCGGGCTCATCATCAACGAACTCGTTTCGAACGCCCTGAAATACGCGTTTCCGCCCGGGCGGGTCCGCAGGCGCACGAACCGGATCACCGTATCGGTCAGGCGCCTGCCGCCCGGCCGCACCGTGTTGAGGGTCGCGGACAACGGCATCGGCCTGCCCAAAAACGCCGTCGCAGAACCCGGCCGGTCGCTCGGCCTGCGCATCGTCAAGGCGCTCGTCAGCCAGATGGAGGCCGCCCTCGAGGTGAAAACGGACAGGGGAACGTCTTTTTCAATCACGTTCAAGGAATAAAAAACGGGAGCCGCCATGAGAGGGGCAAGACCGAAGCGGGTCAATTCCAAAACAAAACGTTCCGTCCCCAAAATCAGGGGGCATCAACGCTCCGGTTCGGGAAACGGAATTTCCAGGCGGCCGCCCGATCTGCAGCGGAACGAACGGCTCATTGAGGTACTCAACGCCGCGGCCCTTGAAGCCCAGAACACCCTCACCTCCGACGCATTGTTCGCCGCCATGTCGAAAGTGCTTCGGCGCGTCGGGATCCGATGCATTGTGATGCTTGCCGATTCCGATCCAGCCTCCTTCGTCATCAGACACATGAGTTTCTCCCGCCGGCTGCTGACCGCAGCCCGGGCCGCCACGGGCACGGATCCGGTCGGATACCGCATTCATGTCAAGCAGGTCAGGGAATACCGGAACGCCGTCAGGGAAAGATCGGCGGCTTTTGTCGAAGACGCGCGTGAATTATTCGACCGTTTTTTGCCGAAAGCAGCGGCCCGGTACAGCGGAAGGGTGGCCCGGATTTTCAGCCTGAAACAGTCCATCGTCGCGCCGCTGATCGCGGAGGGCCGCGTTTTCGGCCTGTTGACGGTTCATTCGAATACACTGAGGCCGACCGACACCACGGCCATCAATGTGTTCGCGAACCAGCTGGCCGCCGCCTGGAGGAGGAACGAGCTTTTCGATGAGGCGCAGGAGGAAATCGCGCGGCGCCGTGAGACCGAAGCGTATTTGATCGAGGAAAGGGACAGGTTCAGAAGCATACTCGACATCGCCGGCGTCATTCTTGTGGTTCTCGACAAATACGGCCGCATCGTTTTGATCAACCGGAAAGGGCAGGATATTCTCGGATACGAGAAGAAAGACCTGCTCGGGAAAAACTGGTTCGACACGTGCCTGCCCCGGGCCAGCCGGAAAGAGGTCAAGGCCGTCTTCCGGGATCTCATTTCCGGGAAAGGCGGATTGTCGGAATACGTCAAAAACAAAATAATCGTCCGATCGGGCGAAGAAAGAACCATCGCCTGGCACAACGCCGTGATCAGGGGCGCGGGGGGAAGGATCACGGGAACGCTGAGTTCGGGCGAAGACGTCACCGAACAGGAAAAAACCGAACGCGCGCTTCTGGCGAGCGAGAAAAAATTCAGGACGCTGGTGGAATCGGTCCACGACATCGTGTTCACCACCGACCTGCAGCAGAGATACACCGGCGTATTCGGACTTGCGCTGTCCACGCCGGGAATATCGTCTTCCGCGCTTATCGGCAGGACGGTCAGGGAAGTGTATGGGAAAGAAGCCGCCGCCGTGCACGAGGCGGCCATGGCGCGCGCGTTGAAAGGCAAACATGTCGTCTATGACTGGTCTATCCCCGGCGGCGAACTCACCTTGTATTTTCAAACCTCGCTTTCGCCCTTGAAGGACGCCGAGGGACGCATTATAGGACTGGTCGGCGTCGGACGCGACATTTCGGTCTGGAAACGGGACGAGCAATTGATGCGCCTGCAGCGGGACCTCATACGCGAGCTGGCCAAGGTATCGAAGCTGCAGGACGGCCTGAGACGATGTCTGAAAACCGCCCTGGAGATCTCAGAGATGGACTGTGGAGGCATATACCTTTTCGATTTCGATTCCGGCGCCCTGCGGCTAGCACACCACCACGGACTTTCTCCCGAATTCATACGCGTCACATCGGAATTTGAACCCGGTTCGACCCATGTCAAAATGGTGTCGAAGGGCGAATCCATCTTCACCGAGCACCTGCGTCTGGCGGTTCCCAAGGATCCGATCAAAAAGAAGGAGGGTCTGCACGCCATCGCCGTCATTCCCATCCGTCATGAGGGAAAGGTGATCGGATGCCTGAACATCGCGTCGCATATCAAAGACGAAGTGCCCTCATTTTCGCGCGAATCGCTCGACACCCTGGCGAACGAGATCGGCGGATCCATCGCCGGGCTGCAGATGCAGGAAGCCCTCGAAAAAAGCGAAACCCAGTACCGCAATCTGGTCGAAAATGTCGCCGTCGGCGTGGTGTCCATGGACACGGAGGGGAATTGCACCTTCGTGAATGAGATCGCGGGCCAGATGACAGGCTATGCGCCGAAAGAGATTTTGGGGAAACATTTTACGGGATTTCTGGATTCGGACGACCGTTCCAGAATAATGGATTTTTTTCATCGAAGCCTGGTCCCGCCTTTCGGCAAGGATCCGGTCGAATACCGGTTGAAGCACAAAAACGGCCGCATCCTCCACATTGTTTCAAGCATCACGGTTCTGATGCACCAGGAACGCGTGGTCGGCTTGAACGTCATTTTGCAGGACATCACCGAGCGCAAAAAGGCCGAGGCGGACCTGAAGCAAAGCGAAAACAAATACAGAAGCATGGTGCTGGCGGCACCCATCGGGGTGGGCGTGGTGGTGAACCGCGTTTTCACGGAAGTGAACGATAGCGTCTGCGCCATGACCGGATACAGGCGGGAAGAGCTGCTCGGAAAGTCCAGCCTGATGGTGTATCCGAGCGAAGAGGAATTCCGGCGCGTCGGCAAGTACAAATACGACCAGATCCGCGAAAAAGGCGTCGGGCACATTGATACGGCGTGGAAACGGAAAGACGGCGAGATCAGAGACATCTATCTCAGCTCCGCCCCCATTCTCCCAAACGACCTGTCCAAAGGAACGACATTTACCGCGCTGGACATCACCGATCGGAAATGGGCGGAACAATCGCTCCGGGAGAGCGAAACGAGGTACCGCGCGCTGGTCGAAAACTCGCTGATCGGAATCGGCATCTCCCGAGGCGACCGGGTGCTCTATGCCAACCGCTCGCTCATGCACATGTTCGGCTATCACGATTTCAATGAATTGGCGGCAAACCCGTTGCCGGAATACCTGGCGCCCCAATCGCGGGTACTCCTTCAGGAATGGAGGCTCAGAAGGGCCCGGGGCGAACCCGTTCCCATGGAACTGGAACTTGACATTCTGCGAAAAGACGGCGAGGTCAGGTCGCTCAGGCTCAACATGACGCGGATCACCATCGGCAATGAGGAATGCGTCTATTCGGCATTCAGCGACATCACCGAGAACAAACAGGCGCAGATGAGGCTGCAGCAGGAAAGCTCGTTCAACAGCGCCATCATCCGCAGTACCATGGAGGGGCTGGCCGTCGCCCATGCCGTCCCCCGGCATCCCTTCATCCTGTTCACGGTATGGAACGACCGCATGCAGGAAATCACCGGCTATACCATGGAAGAGATCAACCGGATCGGATGGCACTCGGCGATGAACCCGGATCCGCGCATGCAAAAAAAGGCCGCCGAACGCGTGGAGCGCATATTCGCCGGTGACGACATGGCCGACGAGGAATGGATCATCACCCGTTCCGACGGCGAAGAGCGCACCGTATCGATGTCCACGTCCAGGCTGGACACGGGCAGCGACGACGTCCACGCCCTGGTGATGACACGGGACGTGACCGAACGCAGGCGCGCCGAGCAGGCCTTGCGGGAATCGGAAAAGCAGTACCGCACCACCATCGATTTCATGGGCAACGCCATTCACGTGATGGATCAGGACAAGCGGTTCGTTCTTTTCAACAAGGCATTCCAGGACTGGAACCGGAGTCTTGGGCTGAAATCCAATGTGATCGGCAAAACGCTCTTCGAGGTTTTCCCGTTTCTTCCCGAATCGGTGGGCCGGGAATACGACGACGTATTCCATTCGGGTCAATTGCTCGCCACGCAGGAAAAGAGCACGGTGAACGGACGGGAGCTGTTTACCGAGACGCGCAAGATCCCCATCATGAAAGACAATCGGGTGATCCAGGTGGTCACCGTGCTGACCGACATCACCGAACGCAAATCGGCCGAGAGGGCCCTGATCAGGAGCGAGGAACTGTTCAGGCAGCTTGCCGAGAACATCCACGAGGTGTTCTGGGTCATGGATTTCAAGACGCGCCGGATCGAATATGTCAGCCACGCATTCGAGGAAATCTGGGGGCGCCCCTGCGGAAGCATATACGAAGATTCCGAGCTGTTCAGGAAAACGATCCATCCGGACGATTTCACGAAGATGCGGACCGCCGATAAAATGTACCGGCTGACGGGCATGCTCGACGAACAAATCCGCATCATCCGGCCCGACCGGACCATCCGCTGGGTACGGGCACGCACCTATCCGGTAAAGGACACAACCGGGGATGTGTTTCGAACCGTCGGAGTGGCCGAAGACATCACGGACTTCAAGCACGCCGAAGAATCGCTGGCGATTCAGCATAGGGCTTTGATCGAAAGTTCGGCGGCGCTCAACGCGTTCATCAACGCCCTGCCCGAACCCGCCATGCTGATCGACACCCGGTACCGCGTTATCGTGGCCAATTCGGCGATGGCGCGGAGTTTCGGAAAAAGCAACACCGACCTGGTCGGGCTCGATTCGAGCGTCCTGTTTCCGCCCGCCGATTGGGAATCGACGAGAAAGGCCGTCGATTCGGTGGTTCAAACCGGGCAGGAGATGCACTTCGAAGGCGTGCGAAACGGGCGCTTTTACGTGAATTACGTCACCCCCGCGTTCACACCGGCCGGAGAGGTGACGCGGGTCGCGGTTTTTGAGCTCGACATCACCGACCGCATCAAGGCCGAGGAAACCCTGAAAAGATCGCAGGACGCCTTCAGACTGGCCTCGCTGGGCACGCTCGCGGGGGGGGATTTCCCATGAAATCAACCAGCCGCTCACGGCCCTGAAAGTGAAGGTCGACGGCATGCTGTACTGGGGATCCGAAAACCAGGCCTTGCTGAACAAGAACCTTGTTTCAAACCTCAAGTTCATATCGGATGAAGCCGAAAAAATCGACCTGATCATTCAACACATGCGATCGCTCATCAAACACGAAAAGCGGGAATCGGAAGCCGTCGGACTGAACGACGTCATCCGGAAAGCCCTGACCCTGGTGGGGCAGCAAATGGCTTCGCACGGGATACGCCTTGAACTCGATCTGGACGCCCAAAATCCCGTCGTTCTCGCCCAGGTCGTGTCCATGGAAGAAGTGGTCGTCAATCTGGTTTCAAACGCGGTGCAGGTACTCGACACGATCGACACGGACGTGAAAATCGTGCGCATCAGCACCCGGGTGCAGGGCGACACCTGCCTGATCGAGGTCGAAGACAGCGGACCCGGCATTTCCGAGGCCCACATGGAGCACCTTTTTGATCCATTCTTCACGACGACCGAATCGGGGATGGGGCTGGGCCTTCCTATCGTTCAGAAACTGCTGGAGGAGTATCAGGGCAGCATCAAGGCCGCCAACCGGGCCGAAGGCGGGGCCGTATTCACGGTCCGGCTGCCTTTGCATGGAACCGGTAATCCGGAGGCGTCATGAAGATTTTACTCGTGGAAGATGTCAAGGCGGTGCGTCACAGCCTCTCTGATTTTCTCAGACAGGCGGGGCACTCCGTTTCGGAATGCGATCACGGGGAGGGGGCGCTCGCGCTGCTCGAGAAGCAGGCGTTCGACCTGGTGTTGTCGGACATTCAAATGCCCGTGATGGACGGGCATGAGCTGCTCAGAAGAATCAAATCGTCGGACAGGATGAAGGAGACCGAGGTGGTGTTGTACACCGGGTACGGGCACGTCAAGAGCGCGGTCGAGGCCATGCGGAACGGAGCGGCCGATTATCTCGTGAAGCCCGTGGACGTCAGGGAACTCGATCTCATTCTCAAGCGGATATCCGAATGGCTGGCCATGAAAAGGCAGAACCGTGAATTGACGGACCGGCTTCAACAGGCGGTCCGGCAGGAGACCCGGGCCGTCGTGTCTTCCGACGCCATGCGGCGCGTATTCGAAACAGCCGAGAAACTCCACGCCCGTCCCGAGATCCCGGTTCTTCTTGAAGGTGAAACCGGAACGGGAAAAGAACTGGTGGCCAGATTCATCCATTACGGTCCGGAGCAGGTGGTCCTGCCCTTCGTCGGCCTGAATTGCGCGGCCATTTCGCCATCTCTGTTCGAGAGCGAACTGTTCGGCTACGAGGCCGGTTCGTTCACAGGAGGAAATCCGAAAGGCCAGAGGGGCAAACTGGAACTGGCCGCGAACGGAACGCTGTTTCTGGACGAAATCACCGAAATGTCAGCCGAACACCAGGCCAAACTCCTGCGGGTGATGCAGGAGAGGGATTATTTCAAGGTCGGGGGCGTCCATAAAATCACGACGCCGGCCCGCTTCGTCTGTGCCAGCAACCAGGATATCGCCCGCATGGTTCATGAAGGACGGTTCAGGCAGGATCTTTTTTTCAGGTTGAACGTCGGTTTCCTGCGCGTCCCGCCCCTCCGCGAGCGCCCCGCCGACGTCGTTCCCCTGGCCCGGTTCTTCATGGAAAACCTGGGGCAAGAGAAAAAAGTCCGCTTTAAAAGCATGCATCCCAAGGCCGTGCAGCTGATGGAGGAATACTCCTGGCCGGGCAACGTCCGTGAACTCAAGAACACGATCGAGCGCATCGCATTGTATTGGGACGAAGAGCAGATCAAGCCCGAACACCTTCAAGCCTGTTTCCAGAAAACACCGTTGAGGCCGGATGGTTCCATGCGCCTCAAATCAGGGCATGCCGGCGCCGGACCTCTTCCCGATTCGGCCATCGATTTAAAGAAATGGAACATCGAAATCGTTCAGCAGGCGCTCGTCAGACACGGGGGGAACCTGACCCAAACCGCGAGATACCTCGGCCTGTCCATACGGGAACTTCACACCTACCTCAAACGGTTGAAAAAAACCGAATAGCCGACCATCGATACCGATCGGTATACCAAAACGTCCTTTCCCCACCGCCGTCCCCGTAAATCAACCGTAAAATTCTTTGGCATAGAACCTGCTGTGATGCCGTGTTACCGGTGTCCTTCATTCTATTTATTAAAGGCGGGAGAAGGTGTACCATGAAGCTGTTGATGATAGACGACCAGATCAGCGTGATCTCCAGCCTGATGGAGGCCGTGGCGCCCGCCGGATTCGACTGTGTTCTGTACGACAGACCCGTGGAAGCCCTCACCCAATTCAAGCATGGGGCATTCGACGCGGTGGTCACCGACTACCAGATGCCCGAGATGAACGGCATCGAAGTGTTGAAACAGGTTCAGCAGCTTCGTCCCGGAACGCCGGTCGTCATTTTGACCGGTTACGCCGATATCGGCAACGCCATCGAGGCGGTCAACCACGGGGCATATGCCTTCTTCCAGAAACCGGTTCCCTTCAAGCGTTTTCTGTCCACGCTGAACGAGATCCGCGACAAACTGCACGACCGGGATATCGAGAAGAAACGGGTGGAACGTTTCGCCGTCGAACGCGAGGCCATGCTCAAGGAAATCCATCACCGGGTCCGGAACAACCTGCAATTCGTCCGGAGCCTGCTTAAGCTGCATACCCGGAACATCCAAAACGAAGACCTTCAAAAGGTTTTGACCGAAGTGTACAACCGCATTTTTTCGCTTTCCCTGGTTCAGGAAAGAATTTACCAGTTCGAGAATTTCGAAAAACTCGACTTTGCCCTGTATGCCCATGAACTGGCTGCCGTATTGCTGAAGTCCCACCATCCCGATAAGGCTTCCGTCTACATCAACACCTGTATGGATCCCATT
>JBFZEN010000300.1:0-3854 GCA_041306805.1 bacterium | reverse complement strand
TTGACATCTCCTGCGGATATCTGGGTCATGCTTTACTCCTCGTTCTTTGCCGCGTCGGTTTTCCGGACCGGAGCGCCTTCCGGCTCCTCCGACTTTTCGATGTCCGATTTCTTCTGTTCCTTCGACCGCCCCTCGATAATGGCATCCGCGATGGTGTGCACGATGAGGCTGATCGACTTGAAGGCGTCATCGTTGGCGGGAATGGGATAATTGATCGGATCGGGATCCGAATTCGTGTCGACGATTCCGAGAACCGGTATATTGAGCTTGTTCGCCTCGGCCACGGCGATGCATTCTTTCTTTGTGTCGACAACGAACAGGGCGCCCGGCAGCCTCGGCATATCCTTGATGCCCCCCAGGCTTTTCTCGAGCTTCTCCTTTTCCCTCTCGATCATCAGGATCTCTTTTTTCAGGAGGGCTTCGTATGATCCGTCCGTGGCCATTTTTTCAAGATTTTTGAGGTGCTTGATGCTTTTCTTGATCGTGCTGAAATTGGTCAGCGTGCCTCCCATCCAGCGTTCCGTCACGTATGGCATGGTGCACCGTTCGGCTTCGACCTTGACGATGTCCTTGGCCTGTTTCTTGGTGCCGAGAAAAAGTATTTTTTCTCCCGATTCGACCAGTTTGACGATGGCCCTGCAGGCTTCCAGAAGATTGGCCAGGGTCTTGTTGAGGTCGATGATGTAAATGCCGCTGCGTTCCATGAAAATGAACGGTTTCATCTTCGGATTCCAGCGGCGTTTCAGATGTCCGAAATGGGCACCCGACATCAATAATTGCTGCAGCGTGATTTCAGGCATGACGCCTCCTTCCTGTGGGTTGGGTCCGCCATTCCCGTCATTTTTCCGGAAGCCCGGCGCTTCGGCCGGCACCCCTTCCGGAAATCGGGGAATGTGAGTGATTGGTTCGGAGCGTGCCCCCTCCCCGGGAGGAGCCGGGCACACAAACAAGACCGTTCGCGCAGTCCCGGACAGGGAAAACACGAACGGTCCTGTGACATTCGTGAATTGCGATTACCGTTTCGAGAACTGAAAACGCTTCCGGGCGCCCGGTTGTCCGTATTTCTTGCGTTCCTTCTGGCGCGGATCTCGCGTTAAAAATCCGGCGTCGCGCAGGGATTTCTTGAGATTTTCGTTCGATTTGAGAAGGGCGCGCGCAACCCCCAGCAGCATGGCTCCGGCCTGGCCGGTGAGACCGCCGCCGTTGACGGTGGCCTTGACGTCGTATTGGCCTTCGGTCTTCGTGATCGAAAAAGGCTGCCGAATGATCATTTCGAGGGTGGGCCGGCGGAAATACGCGAGCAGGTCCTGATCGTTGACCATGATTTTCCCGGCTCCGGGAGAAACCCAGACGCGGGCTACAGAATTTTTTCGCCTTCCGGTGGCGTAATAGACCGTTCCCTTCATGCTTTCCTCAACTGGCTTGGTAATGCTTCTGGATTCTGGGCCCGGTGCGGATGCTCCGGTCCGGTATAAATGCGCACTTTTCTGAACAGCTTCCTGCCGAGATGGTTTTTGGGAAGCATCCCCTTGACAGCGTGCTGCAGCACCGTTTCGGGTTTTTCATGCAGCTGTTTTGAGACGTTCCTGATGCGAAGCCCCCCGGGGTAACCGGTGTACCTTGTTGTTTGTTTTTTCAGGAGTTTCCGGCCGGTCAACCGGATCTTTTCGGCGTTGATGACCACCACGTGGTCCCCCGTGTCAAGATGCGGCGTGTAAATCACCTTGTGTTTGCCCTTGACCACATAGGCAATCTGGCTGGCCAGCCTGCCCAGCACCTGATTTTCGGCGTCCACCAGGTACCATTTTTGTTCGATTGTATCCGCTTTGGGAACAATGGTTTTCACGGAAAAAATTTCCTCCTCAGGATTGGATAAGATAAAAGCTTATAAATTTAATACAAAGAGAGCTTATTGTCAAGGGATTTGTTATCCTGATGAAACCAGTATCCGGCCAGACGGTACGCCATCTTGGCCGCCGTAAACACGGCGTGGGCCGCTCCGGGAAGCGGGCACAATTCGACCATGTCCAGCCCCACGACCTTCTTTTCCGAAAAAACCCGTTTCAGAAAGTCGAGGCATTCCCTCCACCCCATGCCCCCCGGTTCGGGAGTACCCACGGCCGGCATCAAGGAGGGATCGAGCACGTCCAGGTCCACGGTGATGTAAATGGTGTCGCCGAGAAGAGAAATAATATTCTCGGCCCAGGCCGGTTCGGACCTCATTTGGTGGATGTCGAATACATGCAGCATCTGGGTCGAAATCTGGTCGGCCTCTTCCACGGAAAGGCTGCGTATGCCGGCGCTGACGAACGGGCAGAATTCCGCGACCCTTGCCATGACGCAGGCGTGGTTGAAGGGAGACCCTTCGTAGGAATCGCGCAGATCGGTGTGCGCATCGAGGTGCAGAACCGTCATGTCCGGATGGTTCCGGTGGCAGGCGCGGATGGCGCCGACGCTGACCGTGTGCTCGCCCCCGATGAGAAAAGGCTTTTTACCGGCCCGCAGAACGCGGGTCACTTCGTCATCGATCATCTGCACGCAGGTTTTGAGGGATTTTCCGGAAAACCGCATGGGCGGGAGCGTGGCGATTCCGTTCCGGAAGGTTTCGGCCTTCAGTTCGTCGTCGTAATGCTCGACCTGGCGCGAGGCCTCGATCAATGCCGAAGGACCCCGGCCCGTCCCCTTCATGTACGAAACCGTGGCCTCGAGGGGGGCCTGCAGCACCACCATCCGCGATTCTTCCCAACCGCAGCACGAGTCGATGCCCAGAAAATTATTCCGGCGGCCGAGTGCGCCCTGTTGTGTCTTCTTGTCTTGCACCATACGGGCGCTCCGATCAGACGAAAACGGCAGCCGACACGGCCGTGGTCCAGATGCCGTCCTTGTGGCCGATGGCCGTCTGGGTGACGTTGCGCGTGACGACGATTTCACGGCTGATCTTCCAGATTTCCTTTTTTTCGTCGTAACTCTGGTCGGGGTCGAACGGGAGGCCGAGAATGGTGGCCAGCATGCTGGCTGCCAGGTCTTCGGCGTAGTCGCCCGCGATGTCGTCGGGCTGGCCGTAGGAGTGGTGCTCGGACAGGTAGCCGTAATGCTTGGGGTCCTTCGGGACGGCCAGCCCCACGGACGCCGCGATGAGGCGGTGCGGTTCGTTTGTCGAACAGTCGCTGATGACGCAGAAGGTGATTCCCCCGGGGTTCAGTCTTCTCAGACCCTTCTGTTTCGAGATCAGTTTGCAGTGCGGCGGGAAAATGCTCGACACCCGCACCAGGTTCATCTGGGCGATGCCGGCATCCCTCAACGCCATTTCAAAACTCTGGAGTTTTTCCTTGTGGCGCCCCACGCCGTTCGTCAAAAACGCTTCTTTGGGTACGATGTTGTACGAATTCTCCACTGATTTATCCTCCGAATGATTGAACCACGGTTGACCGGTGCACAATGCCGGCGCTGGCGCCGGTGCATGAACGCCCGTGAAAAGGCGTATTGCGCGACAGGGATTGAAAACGGTCTGCGTCAATTTTCCATTTTCTGCCGGGATCGATGAGGGTCCAGTTGGCGGGCTCGCCCTCGGCGATCCGGACGGCGGGAAGGCCGAGGATTTTTCTGGGTGCGGAGCTCATCAGCCTGATCAGGTCGTCGAGTGAAAGGATCTTGGGGCCGACCAGCTCCGTCCACATCAGCCCCACGGCGGTCTCGAGCCCGAGAATGCCGAACGGGGCGGCGTCGAATTCGACGTCCTTTTCATGAATCGCGTGCGGGGCGTGGTCGGTCGCGACTGCGTCCAGGGTTCCGTCTTTCAGTCCCGCGATGAGCGCCTGCCGGTCCGCTTCCGAACGGAGCGGCGGATTCATTTT
>JBFZEN010000299.1:0-3077 GCA_041306805.1 bacterium | reverse complement strand
TCCAGGGCGGATCCCAGACCAGTTCCACCTCGGCGGACGCCACGCCCTCCATTTTTTCGACGGTCTCTTTCACGTTCTGCTGAATCAAACCGCTCAGGGGGCAATGAGGCGCTGTGAGGGTCATGGTGACCCTGACGTTTCCGTTCTCGATGGACACTCCGTACACCAGGCCCAAATCGACTATGTTGATGGGAATTTCTGGATCGTATACGCTTTTCAGCGCATCGAGAACCGTTTGCTTGTCCGGCGAGGCTGCCATCAGATTTCCTTGTCGTCGAGCATCACTTCTTCATTCTTATGTTTTTCCGGTTTCTCGATCCGGTCCACGGTCAGATGCAGCATCTTGACGAAAATGCCGCTGTAACGCTCCACGTTTTTAATGATGTAATCCTGCAGCCCGGCCAGCGTTCCGGGAATGCTGATGCCGTACGGATAGATGAGTTTCATTTTGACAAGATACCCGTCCAGCGTGGTGTCAATGGCCATTTTCCTGATCCGTATCCGGGGTTCATATTCCTCGACGCAATGCATGATCATCTGGGCCAGAGCCGCCTCCGAAATGGACAACCTTCCGCGGAAACTGTAGGAAGGCTGGACGATGGTTTTTTCAACCACCTGGTTTTTCCAAAAAAGAAAGGGATGGGTTTTCAGAAAAAACCGGATGGAATCGAGGACCCGGTGCGAAGGATCTTTCTTAACCTCAATGACCGGGACGGGAATGACGTGTTTGTCTTCGGTGCGCCTGATTTCCCTGGCACGGGCGATTTCCTCGGTGGAGGCGACGTCTTCGATATAAATGATCTGGTCGGGATATGGGAGGTTCAACCGGTCGGTGATATGGGCAACCATTTTCTCGGACGTGCCGATCACCATGAGGGACTTGAATTTCTCCTCGGCCATCGCATCCCTGATTTCGCTGGCATATTCCGGATCGTCGAAAATGGCCCTTTTGACGGCCGTGACCCGGTTTTTTTCCCTTTTGGCCGATTTGCCTGCGAGAATCTGGGATTCTCTGATCAGCAGCCCGTCGTCGATGATCAGGTCGATGTCGTATTTGTCCGCGACCAGCCTCGCACGGAAACTCTTGCCCGTTCCGCTGTCCCCGACCAGCGCGTATACCCGGACCTTCTTGAATTTGCCCTTGAAAGGGCGCAGAATGTTTTTAATCGGATCCATGCCCTTCCGCATCCGGTTATTGAGAGAACGCCGATTCTTTCAGCAAAGCCATCAGGTCACCGCCCTTTTCAGGCGCGGAAAGGTCCTGAACGCCGCACAACACCGCACCGTTCATCTCGATGAGCGTGTATCCATGGTACGGCGTCTTGACGGCCAGAGCAAATTCGGTCTTCGCCACCTGCGGAACGGGCACCGAACCCGACTGCATGTAAAAATCCTTCAGCTTCGCGAATCCTTCAGCCGCATCCTTCTCCTTTTCAAAAAAGACAATCCAGCCCGTGGCTTCTCCGTCACCGACATCGTATTTGGCCTCAAAGCCTTCCTTCAGAAAGGCCTGGTTCAGCATGTCCCTGGCGAAATACTTCAGGGTATGGGGAACCTGGTTTGCCAGCGGCATCAGGCCGGTCTGTTGGGGGAAATCGGGTGGTTCGGGAATGTTTTCGGACATGATTTCCGACAGTTTTCTCGCGGCAGTCCGGGAGATCGCAGATGCATCGCTCGTCTTGATCTCGACGACATACCGGCCCTTGAAAAACGTCAATCCGTAATCGGATGCGAACCCCTCGGCGCCGATTTTGTCGTACGCATATCCGGGATACCGGTAACTCGCGTACAACCCGAATGCGTTGAGCGGGGAACCCATGTCGTAGCAATCGACCGTCATGAACGTGTCGTCGGGGCTTCCCTTGGCATAGGTGACGGTGGACAACTCCTTGAAATCATAGGAGAGATACAATTCGGCTTCGCCGTCGATGTACTCGTAGAGATTTTCAGGACGGTAGTGCCGCGGTTTTTCCTGAATGGTCCATCCGGGAACAAATCCGGACCCGGCAAAAAAAACGTCCATGGCTTCCGGAAGCACATCGCCTTTCAACAGGAGAGCCAGAAAAACGACGGCGTGAAACGGTCTTTTTCTAAAATTCATGGATTGGATCCGCCTATGCCTATACATAGTATTTTGAAACACGTTTCATCTTTGCCGATACATCCAGGCCGTGCACGCATCGAACGGTGCACTCGCTGCACTCCCCGCATGCCAGCGGCCGCGATTGGACGGGCATGTCGGAAAATGCATCCGAAGCCAGTTGGGCATCGCGGTATCCTTCACGGTACATCAGGATGCGGTTTGCGGTTTCGACGTCGACCCCGTGGGGGCATTGATCTCGGCATGAACCGCACATGCGGCAATAGCGATGGTCGATGGCCTGACCGTACCGGTGCAGCGTTTTTCTGTCGAACAGGCCCATTTTGGATCCCATGACCTGCACATTCTCGTTCAACTGGTCGTAATTGACCATGCTGGGTATGGTCGATGCCACCCCCTTGTTCTGGAGCACCCATTTCAAGGCGGCCTGATGCGGACTGAGATTCCCCATGCCGGCTTCGGCGTAGCCGCCTGCCTGCGTCTTCATGGCGACGATTCCGATTCCGCTCTGTGCCGCCTCCTCAATGGCCGCGGTCAGATCGGGAGTCGATTTGAAATTGTACGCCACCAGAACCATGTCGTAAAACTCCATGGGAACAGCCGCCTTGAGAAGCTCGGTCATGTTCGAATGCGTGGTGAAACCGACAAAGCGCACCTTGCCCGACTTTTTCAGCGAACGCAGCGCCTCGAGCGTGTCCTCATTCGTGACCTCTTCCGGTGAACGAAGTCCGTGGGCCTGAATGACGTCGAGATAATCCGTTTGAAGCGCCTTCAGGCTCGAATCCACCGAGTCCATTATCTCCTGAACGGACCCGGGCCTGAACTTGGTGGCAATGAAGGTGTCCTTTCTCCTCGTTTTCAGAACCTGGCCGACGATGGTTTCGTTGAGTCCGCCCATGTAGCCTCGCGCCGTGTCGATGTAGTTGACGCCCATATCGAGGGCACGGTGAATCACCGCTTCGTCCCGTGTGCGCAT
>JBFZEN010000298.1:0-3068 GCA_041306805.1 bacterium | reverse complement strand
CAGGCCTCAGCGTCTGCTTGAGTTCGCGCTCGACCTCTTTCTTGATTTCCTCGTACACGCGCTCCCGGTTCTGCGCGGTGACGGCCTGCGAGCGCTGCATGATAAAAGTCGCGCCGAGGTTCGATGTCATGATCAGAATGGCGTTCTTGAAGTTGACGGTGCGGCCCTGGTTGTCGGTCAGCCGCCCGTCGTCGAGAACCTGGAGCAGCACGTTGAACACGTCGGGATGCGCCTTTTCGATTTCGTCGAGCAGAACGACGCTGTACGGCCTTCTCCGGACCGCTTCGGTGAGCTGCCCCCCCTCGTCGTAGCCGACGTAGCCCGGCGGGGCGCCGATCAGCCTCGACACGGAGTGTTTTTCCATGTATTCCGACATGTCGATGCGTATCATGGCGTTTTCATCGTCGAAAAGGAACTCGGCCAGGGCCCGGGCGAGTTCGGTCTTTCCCACGCCCGAAGTCCCCAGAAAGATGAACGAACCGATGGGCCGGTTTTCCTCGGCAAGGCCCGCCCTCGCCCTGCGGATGGCGTTCGACACCGCGTCCACCGCCTCGTCTTGCCCCACCACCCTGAGACGGATGCGCTCTTCCATGCGGAGGAGCTTTTCCTTTTCGCTTTCCATCATGCGCGAAACGGGAATGCCCGTCCACTTGGCCACCACTTCCGCGATGTCCTCCTCGTCCACCTCCTCCTTCAACATTTTCCTGGTCTTCTGGAGTTCGATCAATCCGGCGTTCTCATGGTCCAGTTTTTTCTGCAGATCGGGGAGCTTTCCGTACTTCAGCTCGGCCGCGAGGGTCAGATTGCTTTCGCGCTCCGCTTTAGCCGATTCCGCCCTCGAGTGTTCGATTTTGCTTTTCAGCCCGCGTATCCGGCCGATGGGTTCCTTTTCCAGTGTCCAGTGCGCGCGCAGTTCCCTGGCCTGCTCCTCGAGGCCGGCCAGTTCCTCGCCGATTTTCCTGAGCCTGTCCCTCGAGGCGTCGTCCTTTTCCTTCTTGACGGCCTCTTTCTCGATGAACAACTGTTTCACGCGCCGCTCGATCTCGTCCAGCTCCTCGGGCATCGAATCGATCTCGATGCGGAGTTTCGACGCGGCTTCGTCCACGAGGTCGATGGCCTTGTCGGGCAGAAACCGGTCGGCGATATACCGGTGCGACAGCGTGGCCGCGGCCACGAGCGCGTTGTCCTGAATGCGCACGCCGTGGTGCACTTCGTAGCGTTCCTTGATTCCCCGGAGAATGGATATGGTGTCTTCCACCGAAGGCTCGCCCACCAGAACGGGCTGGAACCGGCGCTCGAGCGCCGCGTCCTTCTCGATGTGCTTGCGGTATTCGTCCAGCGTGGTCGCGCCGATGCACCGCAGGTCGCCCCGCGCCAGCGCGGGCTTGAGCATGTTCGACGCGTCGATCGAACCCTCGGCCGATCCCGCCCCCACCAGCGTGTGGAGCTCGTCGATGAAAAGGATGACTTCGCCGTTCGATTCTTCGACCTCGCGAAGCACGGCCTTCATGCGTTCCTCGAATTCGCCGCGGTACTTCGCCCCGGCCACGAGCGCTCCCATGTCGAGCGCCACGATGCGCTTCGACTTGAGGTTTTCAGGAACGTCGCCCGACACGATGCGGTGGGCGATGCCCTCGGCCACGGCCGTCTTGCCCACGCCGGGTTCGCCGATCAGCACGGGATTGTTCTTGGTGCGCCTCGACAGAACCTGCAGCACCCGGCGTATTTCTTCGTCCCGGCCGATGACGGGGTCCAGCTTGTTCATGCGCGCCAGATCGTTCAGGTCGCGGCCGTACCGCTTCAGGGCCTGGTATTTGTCTTCCGGATTCGAATCGGTGATCCTCTGCCCTCCCCTGAGTTCGGCCAGCACTTTCAATACGGCGTCCCGGCCGGCACCGGATTCCTTCAGCACCCTGCCCGCGGCCGACTTCGAGTCGCAAAGGGCGAGCAGCAGGTGTTCGACGCTGATGTATTCGTCCTTGAGTTTCCGGGACTCCTGAAAAGCGCCTTCAAGTGCCTTCGCCAGTTCGTTGGAGAGCCCGATCTGCCCCGCGCCGCCCGTCTGCCTGGCCAGGCGTCCCACGTCCCTGCGCAAACGCAGCCCGACGTCCTGGGGCGCCGCGCCCAGTTTCTTCAGCACGGATGAAACCAGGCCTTCGCCGTCCTCGACCAGGGCAAGAAGGAGGTGCTCGGCCTCGATCTGGGGATTCCCGTTCTCCGAGGCGAGCATCTGGGCCCTTTGCAGGGCCTCTTGCGATTTCAGCGTGAATTTATCTGTGCTGATCATTTTTTATTCTTTTATTCCTCATATCATTTGCGCCTTTGCGGCCGGCAGGTCCTGCGAACGCAGTGAGCAGGATGCGAACGCAGTGAGCAGGATTCAATCTTTATTAATAAAACCGTCCAGCGCTTCTTGATACCGCGCCTCCATCTGATCGGCCGGAACGAGCGCGGCCAGTTTTCGTATGCGCGACGCGTTTTCCTCCGATTCGGGGGCGGCCATGAACGCTTCCAGCGCGTACTCCAGCGCGCGCCTGTCCATGGCTTGAGGGCCGCCCTGTTTCGCGGCGTGAAGCGTTTCAGCCTCCTCGTGGAACAGGTCGGCCATCACGGCCATCTTGTCGGGCCTCGACAGCAGTCCCGCCCCCGTTTTTGAATCCATATTCAGAAACAAGGCGGGATCTCCTCCGAGAAGTTCGCGGTAGGCCAGTCCCATTTCCTGACGGGCCGCTTCAAGATCGCCCGCCTCCCTCAGTCCGATCGCGTGGAGAAGGAGACGAACGGCCGCCCGGATCTGCCGCATGATGTAGTCTTCGTGCAGGGACGAACCCATCACTCAACTCCGATAAGAAGGTCAATTTCCCTCCCCCCTGTCAAGGGGGGAGGGACAAAGGGAGGGGGGTTGAATTACGGCTTACTGTCGTCCACCACTTCGTAGTCCGCGTCCTGGACGTTTTTCTTGTCGCCGCCCGGTTCCGGGCCGGGGCCCGACGGGCCGGGTCCCGGTTGCGGGCCCGGGCCGCCCTGCCCGCCCGCCGTCTGCTGGTACATCTTGGATGCGGCCTCCT
>JBFZEN010000297.1:0-6095 GCA_041306805.1 bacterium | reverse complement strand
CCTCAAAAACCTCGTGACCCAACACATAGGCTGATCCATTGGATCAAAAAAAGAAAATCCTTTACATTGATTCGGAATCCAAATACCGCGTCAAAGTCAAGAACATATGCCGAAACAGCCCGTTTGACTGCGTGCTTGTCAGAAAAGGAATGGAGGGGCTGGAATCCATTTTGAGCATTCATCCCGACGTGGTGATCGTGGATTACGCGCTGGAAGACACGACGGGCGAGGAAGTGTACACGCGTTTTCTCATCGACGGACGCTTCCGTCCCGTCAAGGACATTCCCTTCATCGTGCTGACCAAGAACGGAAATGCGGACAGGTCAAAACTGTACGGGCTTGGATTCAGCGCCTGCCTGCAGAAACCCTTTTATGCAAAGGATTTGCTCGATTTTGTCGACGATGTTCTCGTATCGCACCAGATGAAATTGGAGGAAACCAATTTCTGGGAAATCATCCGGCAGTCCAAGGATTTTCTGGAAAAGGTCGTGGAAAGTTCGGTCGACGCCATCGTCACCACCGACAACAAAGGAATCATTACCTACTGCAACCACGCCAGCGAAGAATTGTTCGGCTATCATTTCGAGGAACTGATAGGAAAATCCGTGAGCTGCTTTTTCGAACACGGCTATACCGAGCTGCTTCGCATCAGCGCCTTTTTAAGAAGGCGCAACAAGGTTCAGAATACCAAGGTGGTCATTCTGGCTAAGGACGGGCGCAAAATCACAATCAACCTCAGCATTTCGGTCATGCGCAACACAGCGGGCAATGTGATGGGCGCGCTCGGAATCAGCAAGGAAGTGGACGCTGAAAACTTCACCGAATACGACCTGAACGAACCCGAACGCGTCACGGCGGTTGTCGAAACCGCGGTGGCCGTGAACCATGCAATCAACAATCCGCTCGTTCCCGTGCTCGGCAACGCCCAGTTTCTGCTTCAAGATGAGCGCATCAAAGACGAGGACATCAGGAAAAGGCTGCGCATCATCGTTAAAAACGCGCTTCGGATCAGGGACATCACCCAGAAGCTGGCCAACATCACCCATCCGGTGACCAAGGAGTATTTAAAAGGCACACGCATGCTCGATATCGACGCCAGTACTTAATTGCTATTCAAGTCTTTATTTTTGATAAAAATATCATTTCTTTCTTGCTTTTCATTCTCAATTTCTTTATTTTTAGATATCTAACCCGGTTTATTACCAGGATGAATGCTTGTTGAGGCGATTGTTTTCAATCATTCTGTGCGTGATGCTTTTACCCGCATGGATATTGTCAGGAACTTTTGTCACCGCGAAATACGCGGGAGCCTTTCTGGCCGGCGGATTCGGCGCCCGTTCGGCCGCCATGGGGAACGCCCATACCGCCGCGGTCAATGACGCATCGGCCCTGTATTGGAATCCCGCCTGCCTGGTCATGCTCGACCGGCTTGAAATACAGGGCATGCACTCGGAGCGCTTTTCAGGTCTCGTCGACGCCGATTATATCGGAGCGGGTTTTCCGCTTGGAGACAAAGCGGCCCTGGGAGCCGGTTTTTACCGGCTGGCCGTGGACGACATTCCGGTGACCTGTCTTCTGGATCCGTCGCTTCCCATGGGTCAATTGTTTTGGGACGGGCAAAACCGCCTGGTTCAGAACGTGCCCGCCGTATCGGGAACTCTCGTCAACCAGGAAATGGCTTTCTTTTTTTCGTACAGCCGCCGCGGCAGCGCATTTTGGAATTGGGGCGGCGGAATGAAATTGCTGCACAAACAAGCCGGAGGGTATTCGGCCTGGGGGCTGGGTTTCGACGCGGGAGTGATGCTTTTTCCTTATGGCGATTGCCGCGTGGCGTTCATGCTGCAGGATGCCACGACCACGGTATTGGCCTGGAACGGAAAACGCAAGGAAGGCATTCTGCCCCGCTTGCGGACAGGCGTGTGCTATCCATTTCGCATCCGTTCCATCGGCTTCGTCCCGGCCGCGGACCTTGAATCATCGCTGGAATCGCCGGACCGGAAAACGGGCAGGGTGTCCCTCGATTTCCACGCCGGTATCGAGATGGACATGCTCCGGCGTGTTTCATTGCGCACGGGCATAGACCGGAATGGATGGTCCGTCGGGGCGGGCATGGCCTTTTCGCGTTTTCGCCTCGATTACGCCTTTGTTCCCGACCGGGAACTCGGATTCAGCCAGCGCGTCGCCACATCCGTCCTGTTGGGAGCGACGAGGCCGGCGCGGACGTTCACGGACTCATGAAGCGAAGAATGACTGGAAAGGAAATATGGCTGCAAGCATGACAGGAATGGGTTCGGCGGAAATCCCGCACGGAGAAGCCACCATCATCGCCGAGATCAGATCGGTCAACAACCGCTTTCTGGAAGTCTCGTGCAGAATGTCGCCCCTGCTCTCGATGTACGAGAAGGAAGTCCGCGATTTGATACGCGGGAGCGTCCGCAGGGGCAAGGTCTTCGTCACGGTCACCATTCAGGGGCAATCCGAGGAAGCGCTCGGCCTCAAGGTCGACCCCAGGACCGTTCAGGGCATCCGATCGCTTCTGAACGACCTGCGCAAAAGGGCCGGCATCCGGGAACAGCTCAAACTGGACCATTTCCTTAAATTTTCGGAGGTGTTTGAAACGCGGGGAGGAACGCGCGAATTGGAGCAGCTCTGGAAGGGCGTGCGCAAATCGATCGTTCAAGCCGTCGAAAAGCTGAAAACCATGAGGCTCCAGGAGGGCCGGTCTCTTTCGAACGACATTCATGAAAGGCTCACCGCCCTCGATGCCCACGTCGACACCATCGAGAAGCTGAGCCAGTCGTCGGCGCAGCAGACCTATGATCTCGCGGTCGCAAGGATACGGGAGATGACAAACGACGTGCAGCTCGACAAGGACAGGCTCTACACCGAGCTGTCCCTTCTCGCCGACAAGCTCGACGTGACCGAGGAATGCGTGCGTTTGCGAAGCCACCACCGGCTGTTCTTCAAGGCGCTGAAGGAAGACGAGGAAGTGGGCAAGAAGATGACCTTTCTGCTGCAGGAAATGAACCGCGAGGTGAACACCATCAGCGCAAAGAGCAGCCAAGTGGAAATCAGCCACCTGGTCGTGCGCATGAAGGAGGAAATAGAAAAACTCCGCGAACAGGTTCAGAACCTGGAATGAGGGGCCGTGTCGTCACCGGGAAATCTGTTCGTGCTGTCGTCTCCTTCCGGAGGCGGAAAGACCACGGTCATCGGCGAACTGATGGCCCGGAATTCCGGACTCACCTGTTCGGTTTCAGCCACCACGCGTTCTCCGCGCGCCGGAGAGACGGACGGGGTTCATTATCATTTTCTCGACGATTCCGAATTCGACCGGTTGGTCGGCAAGGGGGCTTTCCTCGAGTGGGCCACGGTGCACGGCAGCCGGTACGGCACGCCGGGCCCGCCCGTGGAGGCGTGTCTCGCCTCGGGGGGCACCATGCTTCTGGCGCTGGACGTTCAGGGCGGATGGAGCGTCAAACAGAGTATTCCACGGGCCGTACTCGTCTTCCTGCTTCCGCCTTCGATGGAGGTGCTGCGCGGGAGGCTCATCGGCAGGGGAACGGAAAATCCCGAAACCGTGGCCGAACGCATCAGGAATGCGGAAGAGGAAATCCGTTCCGCCGGACTTTACGATTATCAGATCATCAACGACCGTCTCGACGATACGGTCTCGGAAATTGAAAACGTGATCGAGTTTCATCAAAAAAAGAGGACACCATGACCGACATCTCTTTGGAAAACGTCCTGAAAGAGGACGAAAACATTTACGCTTCCGTGGTCGTCATGTCGAAGCGCGCGCGCCAGATTACGGACCAGCAGAAAGCCCTGATCGACATGGACAAGACCGTTCCCTCGCTTCAGGACTCGAAGGAGAGCGAGGATTTTGACGAGGTCGAGATCGACCGTGAAGCCCTGATGCGGGAGCATAAGAAAATGCCCAAACCCACCAAAGTGGCCATTGAGGAAATGCAGAACAACAAGATCCAGCACGAAATCAAGAATCCGGAATGACGTGAAACGGCTTGACGACAGGCGCATCCTGCTGGGCGTGACGGGCAGCATCGCGGCCTACAAGGCCTGCGGATTCCTGCGCCTCCTGAAAAAGGAGGGCGCGGACGTCCGCGTGGTCATGACCGAGGCTGCAACGCATTTCGTGCATCCGCTCACGTTCGAAACCCTTTCGGGAAACGAAGTCATATTGGGCCTGTTTCCGGAGCACCGCGTCGTCAAAACGAGACATATCAGCACGGCCGAGTGGGCCGAGTGCATTCTTGTGTGCCCGGCCACGGCCAACAGCATCGGCAAGATGGCATCGGGAATCGCCGACGATTTTCTTTCGACCATGGTGATGGCATCCCGTTCGCCCGTGCTCCTGGCGCCGGCCATGGACGCCCGGATGGTCCGGCACCCGGCCTATGTTCAGAACTGCCTGAAGTTGAAGTCTTTCGGATACCGTTTCATCGAACCGGAATCGGGTGAACTGGCCAGCGGGCTGGCCGGTTGCGGCCGCCTTGCCGGTTTCGACCGTATCCTGCACGCCGTACGGATGGTGCTGCTGGGAACCGACGGCCTCAAGGATAAACGCATTCTGGTGACTGCGGGTCCCACACGGGAACCGGTGGATCCCGTCCGGTTCATCAGCAACCGGTCATCCGGCAAGATGGGGTTTGCCCTTGCCGAGGAAGCCTGCATGAGGGGCGCCCGGGTCACCCTGGTTCACGGAAACGCGTCCTTCAGGGCGCCCGAAGGCGTGCGGACCATCGTATGCGAAACGGCCGGCGACATGTCGGATACCGTGAAAGCCGAATGGCCGGGCCATGACATCCTCGCCATGGCCGCCGCCGTCGCCGATTACCGTCCCGATTCCGTCGCAGAACAGAAGATCAAGAAAAACGGAGACCGCTTTGTTCTCGGCCTCGAGAAGACAGCCGATATTCTGCAGGAGGCAGCCGCGGAGAAGGCGGGCCGCCTCGTTGTGGGTTTCGCGCTGGAAACGGAGAACGGGGAGAAAAACGCGCTTGAAAAAATGACAAAAAAGAACCTGGACCTGGTGTGCCTCAACAGCCCGTTCGACGCCGGATCCGGATTCGAAACGGACACGACGCAAATCACCCTGTTCGACCGTTCGGGAGGCAAAACGCCGCTTCCGCTGCTCCCCAAAAGGGAAGCGGCCGCCCGCATTTGGGACGCAGTTGAAAAACTGTTGAAAGGGTGAGTCCTTGCATTCATCCGACTACATCGGGCTCGTCGAATCCGCCGAATCGTACCTCAGGCAGCAAAAAAACCTGTTCGGAAACGAATGGTACGGCGCGATTCCCCGGATCGAGGAATCGGTTCCCGATTTATCGCTTTTTGAGCGCTCCGTATCGGAGTGCCGTCTGTGCGCTCTGTCCGAAACGCGGAAACATTTCGTTTTCGGCACGGGCAATCCCGCGGCCCGTCTGATGCTGATCGGAGAGGCCCCCGGAGAAGAGGAAGACAAACAGGGAAAACCCTTTGTGGGAAAGGCCGGACAGCTGCTCGACAAGATACTCTCGGCCATCGGCTTCGAGCGCGGGGAAGTGTATATCGCGAACGTGCTGAAATGCCGTCCTCCGCATAACCGCGACCCGCTGCCGGAGGAAATAGCCCTGTGCCTGTCCCTGCTGCAGCGGCAGATTTCGATCATCCGCCCCGGGCTGATCCTTCTTCTGGGCCGGATCGCCGCGCACGCCGTTTTGAAGTCGGCGGCACCGCTCACGCAGATGCGCGGCAGGGTGCACCTGCTGGACGGCATCCCCGCGCTGGTGACCTTCCACCCGGCGGCCCTTCTCCGGAATCCCCAGTGGAAGCATGAAACATGGGAGGATGTTCAGAAGATGAGGCGGCTGTACGACGAACGCATCGGAGACAAACCCCAGTGGAATCCGAAAATAAAATCGTGAACCGGAGGAAAGACAAAACGGCTGAACCCGTGTTCGACCGGATTCCGCCCCAGGCCCTCGAGGCCGAGATGGCCGTGCTCGGATCCATGCTGATCGACAACGAAAGCATCGGGAAGGTGGTTGAAATTCTCGATCAGAGCGATTTTTACAGGACAAGCCACCAGATTG
>JBFZEN010000296.1:0-2488 GCA_041306805.1 bacterium | reverse complement strand
AAAAAAAGAAGGTCTACCCCAGAACAGGCATCGTGGTTTTCAGGTTCTGGATCGTGATCCTGTTTTTCGTGGGAAGCCAGCTCTCGTGGAGCCTGCGCCCCTTCGTGGGAGCCAAAGACATGCCTTTCGAGGTTTTCAGAAAACAGGAGGGGAATTTCTACCAGGCCGTCATCCGGACCGGCCTTGAATTGTTTATCCCGCGAGTGAACCGGCCGGGGATGTAGTTTGGAAAACGACATCATGACATTGGAGGAGGTCGCGGCCTATCTCAAGCTGAAGCCCCAAACCATATACACCTGGGCGCAGGAGAAGAAAATTCCCGCGGCCAAACTGGGAAAGGAGTGGCGCTTCAAGAAATCCATCATCGACGAGTGGATCATCCAGCACATGGACGAGAAATTCGAAAAGGTGATTCAAGGCTTGAAACGAAAGCAGGGAAACGGCGGGAGTCAATCTGATGGATAAAACCGAGTCACGTTCGATATCCGGCCTGAAAACCGTTTTGGGCGGAATCATTCTGATCCTCCTGCTGATTCACCTCGCGGAAAACGGCATCCTGTTTTTGGCGGTCCGGGCATTCGTTCAAAATCCGAACATCCCCAAATTCAGGCTTGTTTCCGCGGCCGTCACAATCGTCGTCTCCATTCTGTTCCTGATTGTCCTGAAACCCGCGGCCGGGCAACTGGGACTGGCCTGGGCCGGCATCCCGAGGCGGACGAAAATACTCTACTGCGCCGGCGGCGCGTTTGTCCTGCTGCTGGTCTTTTCTTCCACCTTCATCATGGCCGACATAAAATACTTCGCGCTGGCCACGAATCTGAACTTCGGCCTGACGACGCCCGTTTTCGAGGAGACGCTTTTCAGGGGATATTGCTGGGACAAACTGAGAACAAATCGTTTTTCCAATCTGGCCACGCTGATCGTGACCTCGGTGATTTTCGGGTTTTTTCACCTTGGCTATTATTATCAAATTGAATATGCGACCCGTTTTCATCCCGATGCGCCGCCCATGGTCCACATCATGCTTACGAAAGTGCTTTTCGGCACTGTTTTGGGTTTTTTGATGGGATGGATACGGTGGAAGAGCAAAAAAGTATACGGCTCGATCATTCTCCATGCGATTCTCAACATCATGGGGAAATGATTTTCCCGCCTGCGGGCGGGGATTTCCATGAAGAACAAGGTGGCCGTATAAAAGGAGGTGTTTGATGCCGAGGATGAAAAAACGATCGGTCAGGGTCGCATTGATCTTGGCGGCTGTGGCGCCGGTTCTGCTGCTTTGGTCCACGTATTATGTCGAGAGAAATGTTCAAGGCGTCCGTAAAACCGCCTCCGCGCTTTATCCGGGAGAACCGATAGATGCGGTCATATCCCTGGCCCAAAGGGAGGCACCCAGCGCCAAGGAAAGGGCGAAAGCGCTCTGGGCCCTGGGGCAGCTTGGAGACAGGAAGGCACTGGGTTTCCTGCGTACGCATTACGGGGACAAAACCGAAGACAATCTTTGCGCCTACGAGGCGCAGTTCGCGATCAAGAAGCTGGAAAAAAACAGTTTCAACCTGCCCGGTTTTTTGTGGAGGAATCTGCTGTCTGATTAGTTCACATCGCATCAACCGGTTTTCCCGGATCGCATGACCCGGGTTCTCCTTATTCATCCCCCGGTCTCCAAGCCGGGAGAACCGCCCGCGGGCGCCGCGCGCATACGCGGAGCGCTCGAACGGAACGGCATTTCCTGCGCCGTCATTGACGCGAACGTCGAGGGCATCCATTTTCTTCTGGGGCTGGGCGCGCAGGCCGATGACGCATGGACGAAAAACGCGTCCAGGAAAATCGGGCAGAAAATCAACGCGCTCCGGAGTGGAGAGGCCTTCTCGTCCATCGGCCATTACAACCGTATCGTAAACGATTTGAACCGGCTTCTGTCCGTTCACGGCAGAAAAACGGACCACCAGCTCGGCCTGGCCGACATGGTCCACCTTCAATCTTCCCCGGCGCGCAGCGGCGACCTGATTCGACGCGCGGAGAATCCGGATCGTGATCCATTCCATGATTATTACCAATCCGTCCTGCTTCCCTGCATCGAAAAACACGCGCCGTCCGTTCTGGGCATTTCAATCAATTTCCTCAGCCAGGCACCATCGTCCTTCGCGCTGGCCGGCCTGATCCGCCGGCGCCTGCCCGGGTTGCCCGTCGTGCTGGGAGGCGGGCTGATCACATCGTGGATGCGGAATCCGGAATGGAAAGACCCCTTTGCAGGCATCGTCGAACAATGCGTGGCCGGCCCCGGGGAGCCTTACTTTTTCTCGCGCTTCGGAATCAAACCAGCCGACGGTCCGGCCGCCCCCGTGTATGACGGAATGGAGTGCCTGCCTTATCTGTCGCCCGGTTTCATACTTCCTTATGATGCCTCGTCGGGCTGCTGGTGGCGGCGATGCCGCTTCTGTCCCGAACCGGCCGAAGGCAATCCGTACAACCCGGTTCCGGAAGAAAC
>JBFZEN010000295.1:0-9765 GCA_041306805.1 bacterium | reverse complement strand
GGAACCCGTGCCGTCCACGGTCTTGCCGTCGGCCACGGTGGGCGCGGCCCCCGGTTTCCAGCAAACACCCTTGGCCGTGACCGGCGCACCGCCGTCCGTGGAGACATTGCCGCCGCTGGTGGCGAACGTGGTGGAAATAGAGGTCACCTCGTTTGTCATCACCGTGGGCGGATCGGCCGTGACGCCCATGGAGGTGCCGCTGATCCTGACGCTGTCGACCGCCACCAGTTTGGCCCAGCCCTGCGCCTCGGTATTGTGCGGATAAACGCGCAGGTAAAAGGTTTCGCCGGTCTCCACCGTTTCGTCCAAAGCGGCGGAAAGGGGCATGACCGCGTTGCCTGCCAGCAGGGTGTCGGCGATCAGCAATGTTTTGTCGGCGAAAGTGGAGTCCTTGGAACAATAGACGGCCGCCTTGATGGTGTTCGAGAACCAGCCGCCGAGGTACATGGAAACCGAATTCACGAAAAAGGTGCCCCCGTGCTTTGGAGCCGCGGCGTACTGGAAATAGAGGCTGTCGGAAGGCAGCGGTTCCGCGTACCAGGTTTTTGAAACCGTCTGGACGGCGCCGACCACCAGATCGGCCCCGGCGGTGCTCGGCAGATGGGTGGTGCCGTACCATTTCATCGCGGAACTGGTTGCCTGCTTTTCAGCCGTGACGGGTCCGCTCGTCACGGGATTGTCGAGAACGTCCTTCTCCATCGGCCAAAGCGCCGCCGCGGGATCCGGTGTTCCCTCGATCTCGCCGGCGATGACCACGTCCTGCAAAGTGACGTACTTGCCTGTCTTCGTCGCTGACTCGGCATGCACCCAGGGATACACCCTGAGGTAGAATGTCTCCCCGGAGCGGACCAGAACATCCGGCGACGCCGATACCGGGGTGAACGGAGCGGTGTGGTTCAGCAGGCAGTTGTTCGCGTCGCCCGTGGCGAAGGGGATCATCACCTTGTCCGTGAAAGCGGGATCGGTGGAATACCAGATGTCGGCCTTCATGTTGTCGAGCGAATGCGCGCCGATGTGGAGCGTGACGGACGTGATCGTCAATTGGGTGGCCGTTTTCGGCGACACGGCGAACTGGATGTAGACCGTGTCGATCTGCGTCGTCTGGCCGGCCGGCCACACGTACTGGCCCGGGGCCGAGATGATGCGCGCGCGCTGGCTGTTGTTGTAGCCGGTGTACTGGTTGATGTTCATGTTCACCAGCTTTTCGTCGTCGGCCGTCACCCGGCCCGTCACGGCCGCTGCCAGCCCCGTACCGCCGGCGGACGGATTGGTAAGTTCCCATTTGGCCGAGGCCGGATAGGTCAGGCCTTGCGTCGTTCCCGAAATGGTGCATTGGCGCATGTACAGGTACTTGGACGTCGACGCGCTGCCCGTGTACCAGGGGTAGATGCGGATGTACAGCGTGTCGCCGTTTTGAACCAGTGCATTCACGGAGAAAGTGTACTGGGCATCGCCGTCTTTTTTCATGGGCAGCGGATCGGTGTTCATGGCGACCGGGTTTGAAAAATCGGCGCTGGTGTCGTACCAGAGATTGATCCTCACGCCGTCGGTGCCCTTGCCGCCTAGATAAATGGCCATCGAATCGGCCTGAAAGGTGAAATTGGGGTTGGGAGTCGCGGCGAACTGTACCCAGCGGCCTTCAACCTGGGCGGTTTCACCTCCCCATGAGACGCCCGTTTTGTTGTCGGCCGAAGGCCACCAGCGCTGGTCGGGTCCGGGGCCGTTGGTGTAATCGCGGGCGAGAAATCCGGGACTGGAGGTCTGCGTCAATCCGGAGAGATTTCCCGAGACGGAAGAGACGTGCTGGCTGTCGGGCGGCATGCAAGTCCAGTGGACCAAAGCCGCCGTCTGTGCCGAGAGGCGGGCGCCGGCGATGAGACCCATTGTCATGCACGCCGTCAAAAATGCGGTTTTCTTCATGCAGCCTCCTTCGAATGCATTCATCGATACGGCTATTTAGAAATTATCCCCGCGAAATTCAATGAAAAAGATGTAAGCGGACAAATGACGTTGTAAACGGCAAAGAGTGAACATCAACGGAAATTCGCTTCAATTCATATACAGAACCGAAGGCCCGGACTGTTCCCGGCCGGGGCATCGCCCCGGCCGGCAACCGGCCATTTTTCATTTTGAAATCTCACCCCAATATCGTAATTTTACATAAAGAAGGAGTTTGCAGACATGGCCATCCATCCGGAAAAAAATCAGAGGTCGCACCGCATCCGCGCCGTGGCCCATTTCTGCACGGCCTTCGGTATGATCTCCGAAGGAATGTCGCGGCTTGAAATGCCCGAAATACCCTGGCCTTTTATCGTATTGTGCTGGACCTCGGCGGCCGTCATCGCGGCCATGACCATTGCCCACCTCAGGCTCGGAGAAAAAGGCGGGCGTTTTGAAATTCCCGTTTATTTGCTCGAATCGCTCGTCTGCGCGAACATCGCCGTCATGGCCTTTCGGGAACACAAGCACCTTCTTCCCTATGCATGGCTCCTTGCAGCCTTGCTCTGGATCAACACGGCGGTGATCTCCGTTATCAAAACGCGCCGCAAAAAGGAAATGGAAGTCCCGTCCGGTCCGGATCAACCGTCGCATCCGGGAATCCGGCGATGAAACGCCCCATCCCCGCAATCCTGATCCGCCTGGCCGTTCTCATCACCATGGCCGCGGCATCCCTTTTTGCCTTCACGAAACAGACCCTCATGATGCCCATGCGCGACGGGATCAGCCTGGCGACCGACGTGTACCTTCCCTTCGGCAGCGCCCCCCGGCCCGCGATTCTGATCCGCACGCCCTACGGCCGCGGCTCGGGCGCCGACGACCTGTTGCTGTTCCTTCTCACGGACCTGAAAGGCTACGCCGTGGCCGTACAGGATCTCCGCGGACGGGGCGGATCGGAGGGCATAGACTCCCTTTTCTTTTCGGACGGCTGGGGCCGCGTCAGCGACGGGTACGACGCCATCGAATGGACGGCTTCGCAGCCGTGGTGCAACGGCAAGATAGGCACCTGGGGCGCCTCCGGCCTGGGCATTCCCCAATACATGGCCGCCGGCACCAACCCGCCCCACCTGAAATGCTGTCTCGTCATCGTGGCGGCCTCGAACCTCTACGAAGACGCCGTCTTTTACGGCGGCGAATACCAGAAGGCGCTGGTGGACGGATGGCTGGCCGACGTGAAGAATCCGGATCTGGCCTCGTTTTTCGTGCGGCATCCCAACCAGGACCCGTGCTACGACATCATCAACCTCTCGACGCGTTATGACAGCGTGCGCGTGCCCATCTTGCACGTCAGCGGATGGCACGACATCTTCGTGCAGGGAGTGATCAACGCATTCGAGGGCGTTCAGAAATACGGCGGCGAAGGCGCCGCGGGAAAACAGAAGCTCATCGTGGGCCCCTGGGTGCACGGCATCACCTCCGCCTCGACGGGCGAACTGACTTTTCCCAATGCGAGTTACACGCGGTTTCTCGAACTGCAGATCAACTGGTTCGACCGCTGGCTGAAAAACGCCGACAACGGAGCCGACCGCATTCCGCCCGTGCAGTACTACACCATGGGCGACGATTCCTTGACGACGGGTCCGGGCAACCGGTGGATTTCGCGCGAAGACTGGCCGCCCCCGTCTCAGGATCTGCCCCTGTACCTGTCTTCCGGCCGCCTGCTCCGGACGGACAGGCCTTCGACCCTTGACCCGCCCGAGCCGTTCAGCTACGATCCCCGAAATCCCGTTCCCACGCTCGGCGGCAAAAATCTGAACATCAAGGCCGGTTCATACGACCAGCGCCCCGCGGAATCGCGGCCGGACGTTCTCGTCTTCACCACGCCGCCGGTTGCGGATTCGCTTTCCATAGCCGGCCGCGTCCTTGTGAAGCTCTGGGCCTCGTCGGACGGGTTCGACACCGACTTCACGGCCAAGCTCTGCGACGTGTACCCGGACGGGCGGTCCATGCTCGTGGCCGACGGCATCGTCCAGGCGCGGCACAGGAATTCGTTCAAAACAGAGGAGCTTCTCGAACCGGGCCGGGTGTACGAATTCACCATCGACCTGTGGTCCACGGCCGTCACGTTCGCGCCGGGGCACTCCGTCAGGCTCTCCATATCCAGTTCGAACGATCCCCGCTTCGAACCCAATCCCAACACGGGCGAGCCATTCAGGAAAAATACCGGCACCCGGATCGCCCTGCAGACCGTGTACCACGACGCGAACCGCGCCTCGGCCCTGCACCTGCCTGTGGTATCGGGAAGTCTGAGCGCCGTGCGCGTGGCAGCCGGCGTCCGGACGGACGGTTTCGGCCTGAAACCGAACTTCCCGAATCCTTTCAACGGCGAAACCGTCATTCCCGTAAAATCGGACGGTCCCGAAACGCGCGTCGAGATTTTTGACGTGCTCGGACGTCAGATCCGCTCGTGGAATCTGGCGGGCGCCGCCGGGTGCGAAACGCTTCTGAGATGGCGGGGGGACGATGAAAACGGCCGGGGCGTTCAATCGGGCATTTATTTCTGCCGTGTCGCGGGGAAAACGGAAACCCGGACCCTCAAGATCACGCTGATGCGGTGAACCGTTCCTTGATTTCCCCCCGATCCGATGGATCGAGTTGAGCAAACCATGAAAGGGAGGAAAAATGAATATTGAATACGTCAGGCCGCTGTCCCTCGGATGGGAAAGAATGAAAAAAGCCCTCTTCAGGCCGTTCGACCTGCGCAAGTGGCTGGTTGTCGGTTTCACGGCCTTTCTGGCCGGCGCGTTCGATTCCACGGGGGGCGGAGGCGGATCAGGCAGGGGGTCTTTAAAATACAACGTGGATGACTGGGACGGGGTTTTCAACACGCCTTCGGAAATCCGGTTCTGGCTGGCGGGGCATCCCACGGCCGCGGCTTTCATCTTCATGGGCGTCATCGCGCTCGTTGTTCTGATCGTCGTATTCACGTGGTTGTCGTCGCGGGGCAAATTCATGTTCCTTGACAACGTGGCCCGCGATAAGGACAACGTGACGGCCCCCTGGTACGAATTCCGCCCGCAGGGCAACTCTCTTTTTGGTCTTCGGCTTGGCCTGGTGGCGGTCACGATGGCCGCCTTGATGGGGTATCTGGCTTACAGCTACTTCTTTCTGAGGGGCTGTTACGACGGAGGACAATCCGCCAGAATGCTGACCATGAACGCGCTGACTTTGGGCGCGGGACTGTTTGTCCTGATACTCGTTGCCGGATTCATTTCGATATGCATTGACGATTTCATCGTTCCCATCATGGGCAAGAGACGATTTGTCGTCATGCCGGCCTTGAGGGAATTCTGGAGCCTGTTCAGGATGCACCCGGGAGATTTCCTTTTATATGCACTGCTGGTTTTCTTTTTGAAAGTAGGCGTCGTGATTCTCATTGCCGTTGCCTGCTTTGCGACGTGCTGCGTGGGATTCCTGCTCCTGGGCATCCCCTATGTCAGTTCGGTGGTTCTGCTGCCCGTGTCGTACACGTTCCGGGCCTTCAGCCTCGAATTTCTGAGGCAATTCGGCAAAAATTACGACCTGTTCTCGACCGGGTCGACAGCGAAGGCATTGCGCGCAGCGAAAAGTGCGGTCCGGAAGAAAAAAACGGGGCGCCGTTCCTGAAAAAAAATATTTGCTTTTGGGAAATCTTGCGGCTTATTCAGGAAAATGAAAGGACGGGGTAATGAAAAAAGAAAAATGCGGCGGATCGGGAAAACTGAAATACCTCACGGGCAAGCGCATTCTTCCCGAACCCATTTCGAAAAAAACCGATATCGTCGGTCTCGTCGACAACATGGACGCCTACAACGGCGGGCGTCTGCGCGCAGCGTGCCACCTGATCAAGGAAAAGTACAGCCAGAGCGACGTGACCGTCGGCATGAGCATGGCCGGCGCCTTGACCCCGGCGGGCCTGGGCCCCTCGGCCGTCATTCCCCTGATGAACCACGGTTACGTGGACTGGCTCACGGCCACGGGCGCGAACATGTACCATGACCTGCATTTCGCCTTCAACCTGCCCATGCACCGCGGCAGCCACACCGTCGACGACGTGGATCTGCGGCGGAAGGGCGTGACGCGCATCTACGACATTCTGTTCGATTATGAGGACGTGCTGATGGAAACGGACAGGCGCCTGCGAAAGATCATGACCCGTCCCGAATTCCAGCACGAAATGGGCACCCGCGAATTCTACCACCACCTCGGCAAGATCATGGACGATTTCGAACGCAAGAACCGCCTCGGCCAGGTTTGCATCCTCGCGGCCGCCTATCGAAACGGCATTCCCGTTTTCACGTCGTCCCCGGGCGACTCGACCATCGGCATGAACGTGGCCGGACTCGAGCTGCTGGCCGAGACCGGCGGCCTGCTCGACCGGTTCAAGCTCAAAATCAACCCGAGCATCGACGTCAACGATTCCACGGCCATCATTTTAAACGCCAAGCGCTACGAAAAGGGAAAGACGGCCGTGATTCTGGCCGGCGGCGGAAGCCCGAAAAACTTCGTGCTCCAGACCGAACCGCAAATCCAGGAAGTGCTCATGATTCCCGAAGTGGGGCAGGATTACGACATCAACATCACCGACGCCAGGCCCGACACCGGCGGGCTCTCGGGCGCCCCGCCCAGCGAGGCCGCAAGCTGGGGGAAGATCGATCCGACCAAACTCGATGAAAGCGTGACCGCCTATCTCGACGTCACCGTGGCCCTTCCGATTCTGGCCGCCTACACGATTCAGGCCGCCAGGCCGAAAAAGCTGAAACGGCTGTACGACAGGGGGCCGGAACTGCACCGGAAGCTCGTCGAATCATACCTCAAGAACAACAAAGAGATCGGGGAACTGAAGGGTTTGATGAAAAAGCTTTCTTTATAAGAGGGAAAGGCGGATGATGAAAAAAGAGACCCTGCTCGCTCTGGTCCGGAAACACGGCACGCCCCTGTTCATTCTGGATCACGACATCATCAGAAAGAACTACCGGATGTTCAAAAAACACCTGCCGCGCGTGCAGTGCTATTTCGCGGTAAAGGCGAATTCGCATCCCCGCATCGTCAAGACCCTGTTCGAGGAGGGGTCGAGTTTCGACGTCGCTTCGTACAATGAGTTCATGCAGGTCTATACCTACATCAAGCACTTCGAATCGAAGGACAAGGAATTCTTCATCTGGGACAAGATTATCTTCTCGAACACCATCAAGGACCGGGACACGCTGCGTAAAATCAGGCGGTACCGGCCTCTGATGACGTACGACAACGTCGACGAAATCAGGAAGATCCGCGAATTCTGCCCGACCGCGGGCCTGGTGCTCAGGCTGAAGGTGCCCGACACCGGATCGCAAGTCGAATTGAACTCGAAATTCGGCGTCGAGCCCGGGGATGCGCCTAGCCTGATCCGGAAGGTGTACGAGGCGGGAATGGTGGTCGAGGGCCTCAGTTTCCACGTGGGAAGCCAATGCACCCATTTCGACAATTACACGGCCGCGCTGTCCATCGCATCCGCCATTCTGCTCGATGCGCGGAGAAAGGGATACCACCTGAGCATCCTCGACATCGGCGGGGGATTTCCCGTGCCGTACGACCCCCAGTCTCCGAAATTCGAGAAGCTTGCGTCGCTCCTGAACGCGGAAATCAGGCGGCTGATTCCGGGCGACGTCGACATCATCGCCGAACCGGGCCGCTTCATGGTGGCGACGGCGGCCACTTTGGTTTCGGAAATCATCGGCAAGGCGCGCAGAGACGGAAAGATATTCTACCACATCAACGACGGCGTCTACCACACCTTCTCCGGTGTCGTCTACGACCACTGGATTCCGAATTTCCGCGCGATGAAAGGGGGAAAGAAGGAAATCTGCGCCGTGGTCGGACCCACCTGCGACAGTTTCGACAAGGTGACCCTTTCCGCAAGCCTGCCGGGCAATCTCGCGATAGGCGATATCCTGGTCACGGACAACATCGGCGCCTACAGCACGGCTTCGTCGACCCGCTTCAACGGCTTCGACGGCGCCAAGATCATCCACATTCCGTGAAAATTGATGCCCTATATAAAAAACTGGAGATCCCCTTCCCCCGCGTCATGCGAAACAGGACGGTGTTGATTGTTTTCATGTTCATGGCCTGCCTGGTGGCGTATCCAGCCATATTGGCGTGGATGATATCTCAACTCGATGCGCGGATCATCCCGCCTTTTGCCCGGCTGGTCCGCAACGCTTTTGCATTGACCGTTCCTTTCATTGCTGCGCTGATACTCGCCTTTACCGAAAAAAACAAAGCCCGTTTAAAAGAAAAACGGCCCGGCGAGCAGATGCTGGTTCATTACGCACTGTTGGAAGGACAAGCCATCTATCCCTTCATCGGAATCATCATGGGAATCACTCAGATCGGTCCATAAATAAAAAAAGCCCGGGATTCTTTCCGTCCCGGGCTTTTTTTATTTAGATATATTCAGGGATTCGGGGATGGGGGTTAGGAAAGGAAAAAACAGCCGTTCCGGGTTCCGAAAGCCGCGTACCCGGAACCCCGAACCCATGATTCATCCCCCATAACCATTTTTCAACCTATAATCCTCAATCCTTGATTCGGCACGCTTTTTTGGCGCCGAAGGCGGCATTCGATTTTTTTTCGCGCTCTTTGCGTCCCTTGCGGTTCAGTTCATCTTTTTACTGCATCAGCATCATCTTCCTGAAAAGCACCTTCGACCCCGACTGGAACCGGCAAACGTACACCCCGCTGGGCATTTTCAGCCCGCGGCCGTCACGGCCGTTCCACACCACCTGGTACACGCCCGCTCCCTTGGCGCCGTCCTCCAGAACGCGGACCTCTTCGCCGAGCGGATTGAACACCGACACCCTGACCCGGCCGTCCGCGGGAAGATGGTAGGTGACGCGCGTTTCGGGATTGAACGGATTCGGAAAATTCTGCATCAGAACGAATTCAGCCGGTACCATTTCGGCCTCAGGCGGCTCTTCGACCCCCACCATGCCGATCGAGACGAGGCCGACATTGCTGCTTTTGACCGAGGCGCCGTTTTCCGTAAAGCCCGACACCCACCAGTAGTACACGCTCTCCGGAAGCGACTTGTCGGCCGAGTACGTGAAAGACGTGTCCAGCACCATGATGTCATAGAGAGGAACGGCCAGGTTGTTCTGGTCCGCGAAAAACCACCGGTAATATACCATGCCGCCGGCATGGTCGTTGTCGACGATGGGCCGCCACCGAAACCGGATCGTATCGGGCCAGGCATCCTTGAACATCGAAACGGGATACCGGAGCACCAGCGGCGATGGAGCGTCGGGAACCGCCCGCACGGTGATCTTGCTTCGCGACGACGCCTTCAGGCCGTTTTTGTCGGTCACGACGAAATACGGCTCCTCGACGCCGTTCCAGTTCAGGTCGGACGAAAAGACGATTGCGTCCTGCTCTGTGTCGAGCGTTCCGTTCACGTGCTTGTTCCCGGCGATCGAAAAGGACAGTTCGGCCGTCGGATTGTCGATATCCCCGGCGCGCGCCCTGAGGCTGTCGAGGGGTAAAACGAAAGTGCTGTCTTCGCCGAAGGCGACCTCGGGGACCGGCCCGGTCCAATGCGGCGGATCATTGACGGGATCTACCATGAAAAGGACCTGGGTGCTGTCGGCGACGCTCTTGGGATTGGTCGCTTTCAGCGTGATCACCTCGGCGCCCGACCATTCGCTGTCGGGCACGGACACCGTGAATTCATGTCCTTTGAGAACGGCCTTCAGCTTAACGTTCCCTCGGTACGTCCAGACCAGATCCGCGTCCCTGTAAAAGGGATCC
>JBFZEN010000294.1:0-4404 GCA_041306805.1 bacterium | reverse complement strand
CTGAGAAAATCGAGGAACTCTCCGATAATGCGAAGCTTGCCCATCAATACATCCTCCCGTATTGCGCCGTACCGGCCGGTTTTTTCTTTCTGGGTATCCAATACGTGCCGCTGTTCCGTTTTTTCATTTGCAGCAGGTCTTTGCCCGTGAGGCGAAGAACGACGGCAATCGGCGTCATGACAAAATAGTATATAATGGAAAGAATGAGGCGCGAAACAAAATATCCGAGCACGAACGACAGGGTCATCCACGGCCTGTACAGCGGCCAGAGCAGGCCCGGCCGGATTATGGCCGCGGCAAATAAAAGAACGGCCGGTGGAAGCGCGACGCGCCACCCCGTCCGGCCCTGAATGAACGTTAAAATGGAGAGCGCCAGAAACGCGGTTCCGAACAGAAATCCGAATTGTCGCAGCGTTTTCTTCCCGCGCTTCAATCCGTCCCGCTGTTTCGAAATTTCTTTTACAAACGGCATGGGCTTCGACTCCCGGCATGCACTGAAGGCACCGGAAAGGTAATCAACGCGAATCGAACAGTCAAGAAAAAGTTGCCCGCCGCGCCGCGGCCGCGCGTCATCGGATGAAACCGCCTGCCTGCGGACGCGGTGAGGCCGAGCAAATTTCGCTTGATTTTCTCGGCAATATCCCTTCATTGGAGTAGGCCGGGACAGCCGGGGGACGGCCCCGCTTCCCCCGGCCCGCCCGGTCAGCAGGAGAAAAACACGATGCCGTCTCAACCGAATTCATTTGAAATCCGCGTGCCCGGCTGGATGGAGGATTTTATGGCCGGCCGGGCGGACGGGTTCCCCTCCGACCGCGACCGCATGGCTCTCGTCATCTCGGCCGCGCGCCTCAATGTGGCCCGGAACACCGGCGGGCCCTTTGCCGCCGCCGTATTCGAATCGGGTTCCGGCAAACTGGTCTCCCTGGGCGTCAACCTGGTTGTCTTCGGGAAGTCGTCCATCCTCCATGCGGAAATGGTGGCATTCGCGCTGGCGCAGAAAAGAATCGGCGGCTACGACCTGGGGCGCGCCGGTTTGCCCCCGCACGAACTCGTCACCAGCGTGGAGCCCTGCGCCATGTGTCTCGGCGCGATTCCCTGGTCCGGGGTGCGGCGCGTCGTGATCGGCGCCGCAGGCTCGGACGCCGAGAAAATCGGTTTCGACGAAGGGGCCAAACCGAGGCGATGGAAGAACGAGCTCGAAAAAAGGGGCATCGACGTGGTTTTCGGCGTCATGCGCGAAGACGCGGCTCAGGTTCTCAAGGACTACACGGTCCGGGGCGGCAGGATATACGGCCCGCGGCAATAACCGCCGGCCCGCCCCGCACCGGTTTGACCACCGGATTTTTCGCTTGAATTTCATTCCCCGTCTTCGCATATTGGCCAGGGGACGGGATTCAGCCGGACCGTAAGCAGGATTCCGCCTTGAAATTCCCGCACCTTGTCGATGAAAACGGCCTCTCGCTCTCATATTATTGAAGGAGACAAGAATGAAAAAACGCATCGTCTGGGGATGGGTTCTGCTGACATTGGCTTTTGCCGTTCACTCACAGGCCGCCTTCAAGCGTTCCGTGGGCGCGGAAGGGGGATGGATGAATACCATCGCCGCCGTGGGCATGAAGGGGAAAATCTACACCGTCGAATCGAGCGGCGCCCTCTATGTCACGGATCCGGCCACGGGATTGTGGAAACAGATCGGCAAGTCCGATTTCGCCAACACCTCTTTCCTGTTCGACGCCGGCGGAAAACTGGCCACCATTGAAAAAGACGGAAGCATGTACCTCGTGGATCCCGCGAACGGATCGTGGAAACAATCGGGAAAGGCGGGAGACTGGAAAGCCACCATCGCCGGTGTGGGACAGAAAGGCATGGTCTACACGGTTGAAAATTCCGGCGCCCTCTACATGACCGAACCGTCCACGGGCATATGGACCAAGATAGGCGGATCCGATTTCGCCAACACCGCCTTTATCTTCGACGCCGGCGGTAAACTGGCCACCATTGAAAAAGACGGAAACCTGTACCTGGTCGATCCGTTGAGGGGAACCTGGAAACAATCGGGCAAGGCGGGCGATTGGGTGAACACGGTCGCGGGCGTCGCCCTGAACGGCAAGCTGGTCACCGTTGAAAAAGACGGCAGCCTTTACGTTACCGATCCCGCCGCCGGAACCTGGACCTTGTCGGCAAAGACCGAGTTTGCCGGCACCCGGTATCTGGTCGCGGCCGGGGGCGCCGTGTATGGCATCGACATGGGCGGCAGTCTTTTCGCGGTGGGAGAAGGCCCCGCAACCGCACAGCCGGCAGCCGTCAAACCGGCAGCCGCCAAGGCCGAATCATATCCCGAGGGCGACCCGGCCCTGGCGGGGCAGCTGACGTTCAAGTTCCTGGGCACCTGGACGGGAGATACCGCGCCGTTTGAGAAAGACCCGGAATATAAAAAACAGGCGGCCGCGGATCCCGAGACGGTGAAAAAACTGACCGCCATGATGCAGGGCATGGTCATGTCGGTCACCCTCGACGGCATCACCATGCAAGTCATGGGCCAGAAAACCGGCCCGTTCAAGTTCGCGGCCGTCACGGCCTGGGACAATACCCTGCTCATCGAGAACCAGGACGGGCCCAAACAGGGCGTCAAGTCGCGTGTCGTATTCACGGACCCGCTGCACATCCAGGTGATCGAGGAAGGGGCCGCGAATAATGCAATGTTCTTCAAGAAAAAATGAGGAGGTGTCATGAAAGGCGATCCCAAGGTCATCGAGCTGCTGAATCAAAGGCTTTCCGAGGAATTGACCGCCGTCAGCCAGTACATGGTGCATGCCGAAATGTGCGACGATTGGGGCTACGGCAAACTCGCCGAATCGGTCGAGAAACGGGCCATCGATGAAATGAAGCATGCTGAAAAACTCATCGGCCGCATCCTGTTTCTGGAAGGCAAACCCGTGGTCAGCAATCTCCAGAAAATGTTCATCGGCGACAAGGTGGAAGTGCAGCTCAAGAACGACCAGCAATCCGAGGAAGGCGCGATCAAGGCGTACAACGAAACCATCAAAACGTGCACCGCCCTCGGGGACAACGGCACCAAGGAAATGCTCGACTCGATTTTGCTGGATGAGGAAGCCCACCTGGACTGGCTCGATACCCAGATCGGCCAGATCGACCAGATGGGCATTCAGGTTTATCTGCAGAGCAAACTGTAACAGCCGCGCCAGGCTGAAGGAAATCAAAAACCCGGTTGTCCCGCCTTTGGGACCCCGGGTTTTTTGTGCATCGGGCTTCGCATGATTAAATGAATTCGGTGTTAAATTCTTTTGAAAATAAATAAAACACCCGATGTACCGCATTGAGGGACACCGGGTGTTTTTCTTTCACGAAAACGGAAATCGGAATTCGAAGATAAAATTTTGAAACTCTGAAATTGAATCCGAAATTCCTTTAGACGCCGAAGGCGCCATTCAATTTATTCTCTGCGTTCTTCGCGTCCTCTGCGGCCGATAGGTCCTGCGAACGCAGTGAGCAGGATGCGAACGCAGTGAGCAGGATGCATTTTTTCTTGCCTGCTGCCGATTGCCGGCCGTCCTCCGCGTTCAGAGTTCCGAAAACCTATTACTTCAATCTGAATTTCCCATTACCAATCACCTATTACCCAGAACCACTTTTTTCTCTGAATCCTTAACTCGGAACTTGGAACTCTTTTATTTGGGCAGCTTCACGAAAGCGTGAAACGTGTTGCCGTCGCGGACCAGAGTAAAAATCACGACCTTGCCTTTTTGAAATGAGCGGAGAATTTTTCTGTATTCGGCCACGCTCTTGACCGGTTTTTCTTCTATCTTGACGAGAACGTCGCCCGGTTGTATCCGCGCGCCGGCCGCCGCGCCGGTCCCGTCCACGCCGGTGATGACCACCCCTTCCTGCCCCCGGTCGATGTCGAACTGCCTGGCTGCGTTGTCCGTGATGTTCTGCACCGTCAGCCCCAGCTTGATCTCGCCTTCCCCTTCGGTCTCTCCTTCGCCCGCGCCGGTTCTTCCCGTGTCGCGGTGGCCCAGCTTGACGGGAACCGATATTTTTGCCCCGTCGCGCAGGATGCTCAAGGTCACGACCTCGCCGGGATTCTTCAACGCGATGTAATTCTGGACCTCGTTCGACTGATCCACTTCCTTGCCGTCGACCTTGAGAATCACGTCGAGCACCTTCAAACCCGCCTTCTGGGCCGGGCTGTCGTCCACCACCTGTTCGACGAGAATTCCCTTGGGTCGCTCGAGGTTGTAGCGCTCGGCGATGTTTTCATCCACGGGTTTCATGGCAATCCCGAGCCAGGCGCGCGTCACGTAGCCCTTGTTGATGAGATCGTTCATGATCTTCGATGCGAGGTTCACGGGAATGGCGAAACCGTAGCCCGCGTAATAACCC
>JBFZEN010000293.1:0-4163 GCA_041306805.1 bacterium | reverse complement strand
AGCGGTCATTTCGCCTTCCACCGTCGGGTTGGTTGCCAGAATCACCTCTTCGGTCTCCGGCCCGATGCGGCCGATCAGCTCCCGGATATGCAGTTCCGATTCTCCGATGCCTTCAAGGGGCGATAAAACGCCCCCGAGTATATGGTATTGACCGCGGTAGTTGCCCGCGTGCTCGATGGCCATGAAATCCTTGAGGTCTTCCACAACGCATATCGTGCGCCTGTCGCGTCGTGAATCGCGGCAGAAACCGCATGGATCCTGCTCGGTCAGGTTGAAACAGACCGAACAACGCGATACATTCTGGTTCAGGGCAAGAAGCGCCCTGGCCAGGGTTTCTCCCTCTCCCCGTCCTTCGCCGAGCAGAAAAAGGGCGATGCGTTGAGCCGTCTTTTCCCCGATGCCGGGCAGCCGTGACAGGGCCTGCACCGTCTGTTCCAGTGTTTTGGAAGTATACTCCATGCAACGTTCCCGCTACACCATGAAGGAAGCGATCAAAACCCCAAGCCGGGCAGTTTGAGTCCGCCGGAAAGAAGGTTGCCCATCATGCCGCCGCCGACACGCTGCAGCGCTTCCTTGGCCATGTCCTGGGACTGGTCCAGCGCCTGGTTGGCGGCCACCACGATCAGGTCCTCAAGCATTTCAGCGTCGCCCGATTTGATGACTTCCGGATCGATTTTCACTGATTTGATTTTCTGTTTTCCGGTGACGGTAACCGTCACCGCGCCCCCGCCGGCCGATCCCTCAGCCGTCATCGAATCGAGGGCTTCCTGGGCTTTGGCCAGATCCTCTTGCATTTTCTGGGCCTGCTTGAACAATTCAGCCATGCTGGGTTTTGCCATGATTCTGTCTCCGGATCGATAAACGTTATGCCAGATCTGCGCCCAATTCCTTCGTCAACAGGTCGATGGTGGGATTGGTTTCCTTCAGTTTCTGAAGCTGCTCTTCTTTGGAAAGGGATTTTCTGCTTTCCAGCTGGGCGAATTCGCCCTTGACGCATCTGAAACGGAGGTTTCTGCCGTACACTTTTTTCAAGGCGTCGTGGATGTTCGATTCGGCGCGCAGAATAGCGTCGATGTGGAATCCGTTGCACATTCTGAAACCGATGGTGACGATATTCCCTTCCAAACCCACGGGAGCGCCTTCCAACAGGAAACTACCCGTGGTCACGCTCCCATTTTTAACCTCCTGGATCAACTCCGCCCATCCGTTCTGAATGTCTTCCAGTGAGAACGGTGAATCGGCTGCCGGCGCGGGAGAGGAATCGTGTTCTTTCGGCATTCCTTCGGTTTGGGGAACGGCCGGTTCCGAGGCCGCAGCGCGGGGACGTTCCGTTTTGGGCAAAGGGGAAGACGGCGGAAAGCCGGGCGCCGGGGGCGGTCCGGAAAGTCCCTGTTTCAGCTTCGCAATGGAGGCAAGCAGGTCATCGACGGTGACCGTCCTGTCCATTCTGGCCATTTTTACGACGGCGAACTCGAGGACAAAGCGGGGATGGATGCCTTGTTTCAATGAATGCAACGAATCGGCGGCAATGCGTATCAGCCTGAGAAGGTCCTCGATCTTGAATTGTGCCGCCGCGTCCATGTAGCGTTTCTTATCGGCTTCCGGCATTTCGAGCGCGGCGGCGTTCCCCGCATCGCCGGTCACGAGCAGATTTCTGAAATGCTCGATCAGCCCCGAGAGGAATTCGTCGGCGCTGGTCCCCTGCATGAATACCGTTTCAGCCAGATCCAGAAAACCCGGCCCGTTTCCCGAAGCGATACAGTCACTGGCCCTGAAATACAGCTCCTGATCGATGATGCCGAGCGCCTTGATGACATCCGATTGGGAAATCGGCCCCGTCGAGAACGAAACGATCTGGTCGAGTATGGACTGGCTGTCGCGAAGGCTGCCGTCCGATTTTTTGGCGATGAGAAGGAGCGCATCGTCGTCGACGGCCATCGATTCGCTTTCGCATATGCGTTTGAGCAGCGTGACGATTTCGTTCAGGTTGGCGCGGTGGAAATCGAACCGCTGGCACCGCGACACGATGGTGGCCGGAACCTTCTGCGGTTCGGTGGTGGCGAAGATGAAGAGGATATGCGGCGGAGGCTCTTCGAGAGTCTTGAGCAGGGCATTGAAGGCATCGTTGCTGAGCATGTGCACTTCGTCGATGATGAAAATCTTGAATTTTCCGGCGATGGGCGCATACCGGACGCTCTCGCGCAGGTCGCGGATGTCGTCAATGCCCCGGTTTGACGCGCCGTCGATTTCCAGCACATCCATGTTCCGGCTTTCCGTGATCTCGACACAGCTGGAACAGGCATTGCATGGCGCAAGGGGCGGACCCTTCTGGCAGTTCAGCGCCTTGGCGAGGATGCGCGCGGCGCTGGTTTTCCCCACCCCCCTGGGGCCGCAGAAAAGGTAGGCATGCGCAAGGCGGTTGTGCTCGATGGCGTTGCGCAGTGTGGCGGTGACATGCTGCTGTCCCACAACCTCGTTCCAGGTCTGGGGCCGCCATTTTCTAGCAAGAACCAGATATGTCATGGATTGGCGCCTCGTCCCATCGTAAAAAAAAGGCTGTGCACCCGCTTTTGATCTTCCGCCTTCCCGCCTCCCCTCGAGCAGCCGATTCCAGCCAAGCCGACTGCGGCACATGGTTGATCCGCTTACCGCTGCTCCCTTCCGGTCCTGACGGGGTTCGGCGGACAGCCATTGCACAGAGCTCGAACTTTCATCATCGTCTGCAGAAAAAGAACCGGGCGCGGAAAAACCTCAAGCAAGGAATTCGACCCTGCTGGAGCGGATTGCAGGTTACAGGGCACCGCTAGTTCCCCGTCTAGCACAGCCAATGGTTGTGGAGCAGAGCGGGATCGAACCGCCGGCCTGTACGTTGCGAACGTACCGCTCTCCCAAACTGAGCTACTGCCCCGTTGAAAAACATGCCGATTGCAGCGATTGCCCTATCGTCCATATCCGCATGATTCCTGCGGAGAGGGTGGGATTCGAACCCACGGTAGTTTTGGCTACACACGCTTTCCAAGCGTGCTCCTTCAGCCGCTCGGACACCTCTCCTAAAAAATTAAATATCCATGCGGAGAGGGTGGGATTCGAACCCACGGTCCCGCTTTAGGCGGAACAACGGTTTTCGAGACCGCCCGATTCAACCGCTCTCGCACCTCTCCGTAAAATCATACTATGAAATGGATTTTTTCTGCCTGATGTTTTGAAAGAAAGCCTTCAGCAGGCCCGCGGATTCGTCAGCGAGAATTCCGCTTACCACATCGAGGCGGTGGTTCAGCCTGTGATCCTGCACGATGTTGCGGAGAGAACCGCACGCCCCGGCCTTGGAATCGAAGGCACCATAGGCGAGCAGGGGAATGCGCGCGAGCACCATGGCCCCGGCGCACATCGCGCACGGTTCAAGCGTCACATACAGAGCGCATGTCTCAAGCCGCCAGGTGCCCAGCGTACCCGCCGCCGCCGAGATGGCAATCATTTCCGCGTGGGCCGTTGGATCCTGGAGCGTCTCGGTCTGATTGAATCCCTTCCCCACTATCCGGTTTTCCGATACAACGACGGCACCCACCGGTATTTCACCCTTCTCGGCCGCTTTTTCCGCCTCCCGCAACGCCCACCTCATCCACCCCTCATGGCTCTCAACCAAACGCGAACTCCCTAAAAAAATCAGCTGCAAGTTACAGGTTTCGAGTTACAAGTTAAAATAAACAGGGGGATGAATTCTTTATCTTGTATCGATCATTGAATCACCTGGAACTTGGAACTTGTGACTTTGCCTGGTACGCCCGGAGGGAATTGAACCCCCAACCTTCTGATCCGTAGTCAGACGCTCTATCCAATTGAGCTACGGGCGCAAAAAAGAGTTCCGCGTTCGGAGTTCCGGGGATGATGTCCGTCTTTCAGTCGGAACGCGGAATTCGGAATCTATAAACTGGTAGCGCGTATGGGAGTCGAACCCATGTTACCGGCGTGAGAGGCCAGCGTCCTAGACCACTAGACGAACGCGCCATACGGCTATTTTCGAGTTCCGCATTTCGGGTTCCGTGTAAAAAGCCCCGTCATGGTTTTCATTTCGGAACTCGGAACATTGACCTCGGAATTGGAATCTGGCGCTCCTGTACGCCCGGAGGGAATTGAACCCCCAACCCTCTGATCCGAAGTCAGAT
>JBFZEN010000292.1:0-5478 GCA_041306805.1 bacterium | reverse complement strand
CATTACCGGTTGCAGCGGCAAATTGCTCCGGGACGAGGGAAAGGAATTTTTTTCCGACCAAATCTTTGCGTGAATGACCTGTTTTCTCTTCGGCTGTGCTGTTGATCGAGAGAATGGCGGTTTGTGCATCGAGCAGAAAGTATAAAATACCGGCTTTTGAGTACAACTCCTCGAAAGTCTTCTCTGAAACCTTCAAGGTGTAATCACTTGTATTTTCTTGTAATAAGTCCATTGATTCCGGATTGATTTGATTATCCATACAAATGTATCATATTTAATATCATTTTTCAATAAGAAAAACGCTAAAATCCGAAAAAATAGGTGCAAAGTCTGTTCCATCGAAAGATGCCTTGATTGAAGAATGAAAGGAATACGGTTTATGGGGTTTAAATGAAATAGAATCCGTGGGATTCGGGGTGATTGGTACTGGGTACTGGGTGCGCGGTACTCGGTACTTGGTTCCGGGCTTTGTATGATGGGATTGCAGATCGCAAATCTCAGATTAACGATGTCAGATCATTACATTAATAAAGATCTGACATTCGATCTTTGATCTGAGATGAGAAGATCAAAATCACGCGAGCCGATGCAAAAAAAAAGCGGAGCCGACAGGATCCGCCTTTGGGGAACAGCAAGGTCTTTCAATTTTTAAGTATTCCCTGCACGGTCTGAAGAAGAATTTCAGTCTGAAAGGGTTTCTGGATGAATCCTGCATTATCGATTTGCGCCAGTTCGGGCCTGTCTTGCGGACCGTAGCCGCTCGTGAATACAACCTTGACTTCGGGATTGATCTCCTTGAGCCTTCGAAAAATTTCCTTCCCGTCCATTTCCGGCATGATCAGGTCAAGCAGAACCAGATCGAAGGCGCTCGGTTCCAGGCGGTAGAATTCAAGCGCTTCAGAACCGTCCTTGGCCAGTTGAACGTCGTACCCGCCCTTGATCAGCATGCGCTTGCCGACCTGTCTGATGATATCCTCGTCGTCGATGAGCAGAATTCTGGGCTTGTCCCGGATGTCGTCGATTTCCTGGGGAGCGTCTTGCGGTTTCTCGTCGATGAATCTGGGAAAGAACAGCGTCACCTTGGTTCCCTTGCCGATTTCGCTGTCCACCAGAATGGAGGCGTCGTGGTTTTTGACGATTCCGTAAACCATGGAAAGTCCGAGCCCTTTTCCGCCGTTGGACGGCTTTGTCGTGAAAAACGGCTCGAAAATGCGCGCCTTGGTCTTATCGTCCATGCCCAGGCCCGTGTCGGCGATGCGGATGCGGACGTAATCGCCCGATTTCAGCCCCAACTGGGTCTGCGCGAACGATTCGTCCAAAATCACGTTGTCCGTCGATATCGTCAGCTTTCCCCCGCCCGGCATGGCATCGATGGCGTTGAGCGATATGTTCAGAAGCGCCTGGTGTATCTGCTGCGCGTCGCCCTTGACGCTCCAGAGATTTTTGAAAAAATGGGTTTCGATGGAGATGGACCGGTCGATGGAATGAGACAGGATGATGAGCATGTCTTTGGCAATCTGGTTCGCGTTGATCGAGGTGACGCGGTATTTGCCGCCCCGCGCAAACGCCAGAAGACGGTTCGTCAGGTCCGCGGCGCGTTTGGCGGTTTCGGCGATGGTGTGGATGTCTTCGTAATAGGGATTGTCCTTTTTCATGTCGCACAAAATCAGAGAGGCGTATCCCAGAATGCCGCCCAGCAGATTGTTGAAATCGTGCGCAATGCCGCCGGCCAGGGTTCCTATCGATTCCATTTTCTGGGTTTCGAGAAGCTGCGTTTCCATCTGCTTGTGCTGGGTGATGTCGATGAGGTTGCACAGAACGCCCGCTTCCCCGTCGAGAACGATACGGCACGAACGTATTTCAGCCCACCGTTTTTCCCCGTTTTTGTGGATGAAACGGATCTCGTACTGGTCGGGAACCGTTTCGCCCTTTTCGCGGCGCGATTCGCGGCTGACCACCATGCTGCGGTCTTCGGGCACGATGCGGTCGAAGAAATTCTGACCCTGCAATTCCTCCCTGCCGAAGCCCGTGATCTCCGAGAACATGCCGTTGCCCAGCTGGATGATGCCGTTCTTCAACATGAACACGCCCATCAGGGCCGATTCGAAAAGCAGCCGGTACCTTTCACGGCTTTCCTTGAGGCCTTCCTCAAGCTGCTTGCGCAGCGTCACTTCCCGGATGAATGTCTGGATGCACTCTTCGCTCCTGAAGAGCACTTTCCGGCTGCTCAACTCAGCGACAAACGTTTCGCCGTTTCTTCGCTTCAGAACGGTTTCAAGCGGCAGCGGTTTTTCTTTTTTATTATTGCGGCTGAAATAGGCTTCCTGTTCAGGGAACTGGCCGAGACGGGTCAGCGCATCCCAGGTCTGTTCAAGCAGTTCTTTTTTGACGTACCCCAGCATCTTGCAGGCCACCTGGTTGGCCTCGAGTATCCTTCCCTTGAAATCGTGGACCAGAATTCCGTCGTTGGCGCTTTCAAACAGGGCGTAGTACTGCAATTCCTTTTCCAGAAGGTGTTTGGTGCCGTCTTTGATGCGTTGTTCGACGTTGTCCGTCCAGTCGGTGAGTTCCTCGTTCTTCAGTTTCAGTTCCTGGTACATCCTGTAATTCTGAAGCGACAGGGCGAGCACGGTCGATATCAGGGAGATGAACTCGATGATGCGCGCGGAATCGCCCGACAAGGCGTAATTCACGATCAAGAGAACGTCGAGAACCCCGTCCTGGTGAATCAGCGGAGAGAAGAGAAATGTGTTGCAGTTTGATTTTTTGCACTGGTGTCTGACGAGGTCGTCGTTCCAGACGTCTTCCCAGAATACAATGCTCTTTTTGTCAAGGACCTTGTTGAGCAGGTTGAATTGAAGGGTTTCATCGAGAATCGGTTCCGACCCGGGCGGGGATGCGGCCAGCGTGGTGCAGGTTTTCCTGGAGGTGTCCCATGACAAAAGGAGCACCTGGTCGGCGAGGCTGCGTTTCTGAATTTCCGCGAGGAGTTTCTGCGTGCGTTCGACGGGGTCGAGAACGCTGGAAAAAAGATCCCTGCGTCCGGCCCATTCGAAGAACGGGATGGACAGTTTTTTATCGAAGCCGGCTTCCCTGCGTTTTCGAAACAGCCAGGTCAATTGCCTTCCTATTCATGCAAAAAAACGGGAAATCGGTTGACACGGGGGAATCGGCCAGCAGGAAATAAAATGACGATTGCGAGTCCATTCGAGGATCAGGTGCGGTCGGGCGCCCATCCTCTTCCCCGTCAAATGGTAAGCGATGCGGGGGAGAAAGTCAAGGAAAATAAAATGAATTTTTCGTCACGGGTATGTCTTATTTTTCTTTGTGCAGTCCGCTCACGATCAGGCCTAATCCCAGCAGAATCAACGCTGCAGGCCAGTAATCCAGAATGCGCTCCAGGCGATCGCCCCAGAAGTCATCCATAGAATGGAGCGCCGATTCCGCGCCGATGAACATGAAAATGCCGGCTGGAAACAGGAGCCCCCAGTCGCGGGGCCGGGCTATAAAACGCGCCAGAAAACCCGTCCCCATGGCGATGAAGAGAACGGGCCAGAATTCGTCCAAAAAGAAATCGGGCATGAACCCGAAGTGCACCGTCAGATAAAACACTCCGATGACCGCCGCGGCCGTTCCCCAGAACAGGGGCGCCTGTCGTTTCGTGTTGCGGTATTCCCACAACAGGCCGGCCGAAAACAGGAGCATCAGCACGGGAAATATCTTGAACCATGCCGGAGAAGTGAAGCTGAGATTCCGGGCCAACAGCCAGAAACCGACGCCCGTCATGACCAGTCCGGGCATGATTGATTTTTTGTCCTTCTCCATTGTCCTGTCCTCCTTCCGGCTCGGTTCAGACATGGTCTCTGTTTTTGGGAAGCACGATCCACAGAATCGTGTACAACGCAAGAAAAGCGGGGGCATTGGCCATAAGCAGAACGAAGGCGATCAGCCTGACGACGTTCGAATCAATGCCGAGGCTCGCGGCGATGCCGCCGCAAACGCCGCCGATTTTTCTGTCGGTATTGGAGCAGGCGAGCCGGCCCGTCGGGCTTTTCCCCCGTCTGCCCGGGGAGTAGGCCGGAAAGGAACCCGAGAGAAGAGCGAGGCCGGCCCCGATGAGGCAGACCGGCAGTATCCAGATCCCGAAAGGATGCCAGCCGAAAAAGACGGGAAAGGGACGAAAGCAGACCAAATGGAAATGACGCGACAGAATAAGCGCCCCGAACAGAATGAGAAGAATGCCGATGGCGAGACCGGTTCCGTGCTTCCGCCGGTCTTCATCTTTCGATTGAACGTGTTCCGGATTCGCCGGTATCAGTATCATGGAGGCGATATAAAGCCATACGCCCAGCCCTCCGAACACAATTGAGAATCCCCAGACGATGCGCACCACGGCGGCGTCGATGCCCAGGTATTCCGCGACACCGGCGCAAACGCCGTCGATGATTTTGTCTTTTCTGGATTTGGTCAGCCGCCTGGCTTTTTGATCTTTGGCTGCAGGAGCCATGGTCCACCCCCGGTTTGATCGTTCGTTCTATTTGATAAGACGGATCGGGGGAGGTTTTGTTGCGTCAAGGCCCGTCCTGCGCCCTGCCTGTCATGGGGACGAAACGCACGGGGATCAGGTTTTTTTTCTCGGATTTGCCGTTGACCTTGGTGATCAGCACCAGCTGCTGCATCCAGTCGCCGACCGGACACACCAGGCGGCCGCCTTCGGCCAGCTGGTCGATCAACGGCTGCGGCACTTCCGCTGGCGCGGCCGTCACCATGACGGCGTCGAACGGCGCCTCTTCGGGCCAGCCCTGATAGCCGTCGCCGGTCCGGCAATGGACGTTGGCATATCCTTCCCTTTTCAGCAGGTCCGCGGCCTCCCGGGCCAGCGGTTCGACGATCTCGATGGTGTAGACCGATCCCGCGATTCTGGAAAGGACGGCAGCCTGGTAACCCGACCCCGTTCCTATTTCGAGCACTTTCTCGCCGCCTTTCAACCGAAGGCACTCGGTCATGTAGGCGACGATGTAGGGCTGCGAAATGGTCTGTTCGCAGCCGATGGGAAGGGGTTCGTCCTCGTAGGCGTAGGCCTGCATGGATGTGGGAATGAAGCGGTGCCGCGGCACGCTGCGCAGCGCGTCCAGCACTTTTTCATCCCTGACGCCGCGCCTGAAAATCTGTTTGTCCACCATGCGCAAACGCAGGGCGGCGGTGGAATCGGTGTCGTGATTCGTCATGGCCTGCTTCTCTTTTTCAATCGAATTGGAACATGAAACAAAAAGAAAAATGAAAATAACGGGGATGAGCCGCATGCACGCCTCTTTTCAGGATATTCTTTTTTTCTCCATTTCAATCCTGTTTTTGAGCCTGTGGGATGATTGAAGCCTGTCCCAGTGCTGCCGCTGTATTTCATAGGCCGCGATGCCGAAGGCCACGGCCGCGTTGATCGAATTCTTGAAACCCAGCATGGGTATTTCCACCACGTCG
>JBFZEN010000291.1:0-5143 GCA_041306805.1 bacterium | reverse complement strand
AGGCCGCGCGACTTGAGAAGAAAACCCAGGGAGGCCGAGGCGATGCCTTTTCCCAGCGATGACACCACGCCGCCTGTAATGAATATGAATTTGGTCTTGGTTTTGGCCATTTTCAACCGCTCCGGATCATTTTTTTTAATATCAGCTGTCTCACGCGCTCCGCATCGGCGGGCGTGTCGACGCATACGGGTTCGAACGACGTTTCGGCCGTTTTGATGCGGAATCCCTTTTCTATGACGCGAAGCTGCTCCAGTTTTTCGGCCTTTTCCAGGAAGGACGGCGGCCACGACGCAAACCGGAGCAAAAATTCCTTACGATAACAGTAAATACCGACATGCTTGTACATGGGAAAGGCCTGAAACCATCGGGACCGGTCGGCGACGTCCCGGACGAAAGGAATCGGGCTTCTTGAAAAATACACGGCATTTCTGTCATGGTCGAGAACGACCTTGGCCGTATTGGGATTCTCGAGCTCGTCGAGCCGGGTGATCTTTTTGACCAGAGTTCCCATCAACGCTCCGGGATCGTCGATCAGGATGGCTGCCGCCAGGTCGACCTCTTCGGGCTCGATCAGGGGTTCGTCCCCCTGTATGTTCACAACGATGTCCGCATCCCTGCCTGCGGCCGCACAAGCGGTTCTATCGGTGCCGGAAGGGAGTTCCGGAGGCGTCATCACGGCTTTTCCCCCGAACGATTCCACGAGCCGGACAATGCGCTCGTCGTCCGTGGCAACCAGAACTTCCGACAGAAGGGACGCCCGCTGGACACGCTCCACCACGCGCTGAATCATGGATTTGCCGCCCAAATCGACAAGCGGCTTGCCGGGAAAACGCGAGGATGCGTATCGCGCCGGAATAATCGCGATGATTTTCTCTTTCATGACTCCTGGTACTGTCTTTTCGAATTCGTACGATGGCTTTCACAAATTCAAAGGATAGTCTTATCAAAATACAAATCGCAAATAATATACGGCTTAACCCTGATTTTGTCAAGTGATAAAAAGAATGGTGGCACAGTATTTGTAGATGGGGTCTTTTCTAAATCGAATTATTTATATTAAACTGATTATAAACAATATAATAAAATAGAGCAGGCCGGGAACACGACCCGGCCTGCTCAGAGAAGAGGAGGATGTAGTGGGAATTTCCCGGCTGCTAACGAATGACCTCCGGACATATTTCCTGGACCAGCCGCCTCAGATATTCTCTTTTAAGGACGTCCTGATCGACAATTTTCCCGTTCCATACGACCACATCGATATCCATTGTCCGGGGTGCGAATTGATCGTCTGTCCTGACCCGTCCCATTTCTTTCTCCAGTTTCTTCAGGAGAAATTCCAATCTTCCCTTTTCCATTTGCGTTTCGATCAAAACGGCGCCGTTGATAAAATTCCCCGCCTTCCTCGAGGAAAATTCAGCTTTCGTTTCGGGCATCACGGCCTTCGTTTTGACGAACCTGGATTCGGAGACGATGCGGACCATTTCCCCGAGACTTCGCCTGGCTTCGGTAATGTGGAACTCGGGATCGATGTTCGACCCGATGGATAAAACGGCCCTGTTCAATGCGGCTCCTGAACCGGAAGGGACGGGTTTTCTTTGCTTCAGGCGGCCTTTGCGTCCGCCGAACATACGGCGGAAACCGAATCCGCGAAACGCAGCGCGTGCGGTTTGTCCACCTCGACCCGGGCGCGGCATACCTTTTTTTCCTGCATCACCAGATCGAGCACGTGATGGGCCAAGGTGTCAATCAGGCCGAACCTGGCCTTTTCGACGGCCGAAATGATCTGCTTTGTCACCTTCTTGTAATCCACGGTGTCGCCGATGGCGTCCGAGGCGGCCACGCTTTTCCCGTCGAGCTCCATTTCGATGTTGATCAAAACCTCCTGGAAGTCCTTCCTTTCCCACTCGTTGATGCCCACCAACGTCCGCAGGCGCAGGTTTTTGATGCGGATGATCATGTTTATCCCCTTCTATTTGTATGGAACATGAACCCCGGCTTTTCAGGGTGCGGATGGAACGGATGAAATCTGATTTCGTATGATATTGTATCGGCTCTTCGAAAATCCGCGGTGATCTGTCCCGGATCCGTTCACATTCTTCCCTTGCTATCTTTCTTTATACAGATCATCAAACGATTTTCTGGCCATAATCAGGAGTATCCACAGGCGTCTCTGCACCGGCGGATGAGAACTGAAAAGATCGGCCAAGAATCCCTCTCGGACATCAATGCCTTTATTTCGAGGCGCGATGATGAACAGGTGGTTGAATGCCTCCGCACGGGGACCCAGGTCAGAATTGCCTTGATCCGCCTTATGGATGGCTCGGGCCAGGGCGAAGGGATTGAGTGTCAGGCCAACGGCCGTGGCATCGGCCATGAGTTCCCGCTTCCGGCTGATAAAGCAGGCGAACAGCCTCATGGCCCAGACCACAGGGCGGAGCAGGACCAGATAGGCATCGATCAGGGTCTGGTCCCTGTTTTTTGCGCCGGAAGCCCCGCTTTTCCCGTCTTCCGCTAAAAAATGTGCGCCTGTCGCCGTAACCGTCAGAACGGAATGGTCGATCGGCTTTCTGACAAAGGAACGGATCAGGAAGGTGATGAATGTCACGTAAAAACTGTCCCCCCGCATGACATGGGACAACTCGTGTGCCACGATGGACTGCAGCTCGTTTTTATCGAAATCCCTGATGATTCCGAGCGTGACCGCGATCAGGGTCCGGCCGTGCGAATCGGACAGGGCAAAAGCGTTGTAAGCCTGTGAGGGGAGAACATAGGTTTGAATCGCGGGCAAGCCGGCGAGAATGCCCAGTCCGTCGACCACGCTCCTGTACCTTTTTTCGCCTGCGTCGGACGGATCGGGCGGGCGGGCGGAAAGAGCCGTGACAACGGCATAGGCCGACTGCCTTCTGGCCCGGAACCAGTTGACAAGAGCAATGCCCGCGGCCAAAAAGCCGATGATGCCGCATTCAACGGCTGATAGATGAAAAATCGCGGACATATAATCAGCAAACTCCGGCATCTTTTCATTCAATATGTCTTCAATTCTGGGCGGATAACCCAGGTCTGCCAGTACATACAACAGCTTGAATGGAAGAAAAATGAATAATACGAGTACCAGGAAAAGCATGAAAAGCGGGATCAGAAGAAAAGCGGTCCTGGTCTTTTCTTTTTCTTGAATGCTGTAAAATTCAGGCGGTGTGAGTCGCATGGTCCGCTTTCGGGGATGATCCGTGACGGCGTTTCAATGCAAATGCCCGCCGCCGTCGACGAAAATGCATTCGCCGGTGATATAGTCGTTGTCCATCAGGAACAGCAGGGCGGAGACGACCTGGTCCGCATTCCCCTTTCTCTGGAGAGGAAGTTTCCTGCTCATCCGGACCAGGTCTTCGTCCGTGTGATCCTTGGAGGAAAGAATCATGCCCGGGGCGAGCGCATTCACCCGAATGGCCGGACCCAATTCCTTGGCCGCCATGCGCGTGAAATCGGTCAGCGCCTTTTTTGTCAACGCGTACACGAAATGAGAGACCAGTTCTTCCGTGATTTTGGTATCGCAGATGTTGATGATTTGTCCCGACCGGCAATGCCCCGCAAAATCGCGTGCGAGAAAAAAAGGCGCTTTGAAATTGACGTTCCACAGCCTGTCGAACAGGGCCGGCTCCGTTTCCCTGAAGCCGGCGCGTTCAAAAATAGAGGCGTTGTTCACCAGCAGCGAACACCCGGGAAAACGCCTGAACACCCCGGGAACGAGGGACGCCACCTGGTCCATGTCGGCCAGATCGCATGCGAACAGTTCGCATGCGGACCCCGTTTGGCGGACGGCCCCGGCCGTTTTTTCGGCCTCGGTCCTGGACGCATGGTAATGAAGGGCGATGTCATAACCGTGTTTTGACAGGGCCATTGCGATCGCGGCCCCGATTCTTTTCGCTCCTCCCGTCACCAGCGCGGCCTGTTTCATGTCAGCCCCTTTCGGTTTGGAGTTGCGTCACGCCTTGGGACGCCTCGTCGTCGCAGATGAAATTCCACGGCATGGACTCGTTCGGATTTTTCACCCGGTGGAGGAGGGACGGGACGTCAATACCCTCATCCGCAAACGCCCGGTCAAAACCCTTCCCGCCCCGGATCGCCCTGAAAACAGCCTCTCCCGTGTGCTCATCTCCCAGCGACAGCATGCCCTGAAGCATTTCTTCCCTCGCGCTCTTGGACACGATCAAGATCCTTTTTTCCTTCTTCAGGAGTTCGGCGATGCGCTTTCTTTTCCTGATCAGCTCCTTCGCCGGATTCATGGCTTCCCGCTGGTATTCCGTAAACGCCTTGGGGACGAATGCATTGACGCTCAGGCGCACGCGCTTCGCGCGGGTCGTCCCGGATCGGCCCAGAAATTTCCCTGAAATGGACAGGACCGATTCAGCCAGGGCGTCGATGTCCTGGTCCGTTTCGCCTGGCAAGCCGATGAGGTAATACAGTTTCAGCGCGTCCACCGCGGTTTCAGAAAGCAAAGACGCTTTTTCATATAGAACGGCGTCCCTGATGCCCTTGCCTATGGCCCTTCTCAGACTTTCCGTTCCGGCTTCCGGGGCGATGGTGAACGAACGCGTGGAGCCTGATTTCAAGATGGACAGTATTTCCCCCGTGATGCGGTCGGCCCGCATGGATGAAAACGACACGGACCATCCCCTTTCGGCGATGGAGCGGCACAATGGGATGAGATGGGGATAATCGGACAGGCCGGCCCCCTCCAGGCCTATTTTTCTTGCACCGGGATTATGCCGCACCACGGTCTCGAGCACCGCCTCCATGGGAAAGGCCCTGTAAGGATGGTACAGCCTGCAGGCCGAACAGAAGCGGCACCCCCTCGGGCAGCCCCGCCCCGTTTCGACAACGAACATGTTTGAGAAATGGGACAGCGGCGTAACCACCGGCGTAAAGGCGGGAGGGAAATCAAGACGCTCGTTTTGGTGTCGCCTGACCGTGGTGTTCAACCCCGGAACGAACACCCCCGGCAATTCGGACAGGGCTTCAAGCCTTTTTTGCCTGACCGTTTGGCCCCGGTTATGACGGACCAGTGTTTCCGCGATCAACGGAAGAACCCCTTCTCCCTCTCCTGCCAGGAGGCCGTCCACAAAAGGCAGGAGAGGGGACGGGTTCA
>JBFZEN010000290.1:0-2825 GCA_041306805.1 bacterium | reverse complement strand
TATGGCATATCACAAGGGCGACCAACAGGTTGACGACCATGAGCGCCGATATGTTTTTGATGATGAAAAAGAGCGCGACAAATACGGCGATGGACACCCAAAGAACGGCCCTGTACTTCTTGAACGATGCGGCCTCTTTTTGCTGCCTTTGCCTGTCCGCGGCGGCATCGGCATCGGCGTCGGCGTCTTCAAATTGACACACCATCCCCAGTTTTTCAAGCTCTCCGATGTAATGCCAGACTGAAACTTTATCGAGATTTCTTTTCAATATGACTTTTTCTCCGCTGAACAACGTCTCGAGTCTTGTATCATCCAGGCGGAACTTTTCCCGTACTTTCGCCTTGACATGGTCCATGTCATGGCCCGTGATCTCGCCCGTAAAAAAGATAATAAAATTATTTTCATTCATGGCGCTGTCCTTTGATCGTTAAACGCGGCTGCCGTGTGGACCGGCGATGGACGGTCGGGACCATCGGGTATTGCATGGTGACCCATGCGAATCGCGGCGCGACACTCGTTTACCTGAAGCCTTCGAACGCCCTGTCGAAGGAGTCCGTGTACCCGAAATGCGCCGTGAACACGGCTTGAACGCCATGCAGCCTCGCCAGTTTTTTCAGCGAATACCTCTGGATGTCGCTGTCCATGTTGATCGTCTTGCTGAAAATGTCCGCCTTGCCGTCTCTCAGCCGCATCGAATCTCCGGTGAAGAGGAGCCGGCCGTCGACCAGGTAGCACATGGACCCCGGCGTATGGCCCGGCGTGAGAATGGCCGTCACCTTCAGACCGTCGACTTCCACGGTCTGGTTGTCGTTGAGCGGGGCATGCCTCCGTTTCAGGCTGTTTTTGAAAATGAAAAACCGCGCCGTTCTTCCGTCGACCATCTGTTCTTCCTCGTTCGCCATGTAGACGGCGGCGTTGGGGAAAAGCGGCAGCCCCCCGGTGTGGTCCCCGTCCGCATGCGTCAGGAAAACGGCCGCCACGCCCGCCGTGTCGATGTTCAGCTTCCGCAATTCCTTCCGGACGCCCCCGGGCCCGTGGCCTGAATCAAAAGCGATATACCCCGCCGCGCCTTTGACGAGGAACAGGTTGACCATTTTATCTTTGACCGAATAAACGCCGGGGACGGGTTCTCCGGTTTCAACCGGCGTCATTTTCCTCACTTCGTTCACGGTCCGGTAGATCCGGATTCCCAGAAATAAAACCACCGGCACAAGCAGAATACCCGCAACCCTCAGCGTTCGTTTGACGATCTTTTTCATCGTGCGGTCCTTTCCCTTTCCTTCCCCCGGAGGGTTTTCCTCCGGGAAACATTTTATCTGCCGGATGGCCCTCAGCCCCGGGGCCGGTATTTCATTTTCATGTACAGCCGGCCGTCCTCCAGTTCGTCGAGCATTTGGCTCAGGCGTTTTGATCTGGTTTCATCCCTCTTCGCGCGCGTGATCCAGCCGATGTAGTCGTTCTGCTGGTACGCGGGCCTGTCGTAATAGGCCTCGGCCAGGTCGCGGTTCTCCAGCGCGTCCCGCACGAAATCGGGCATGGGGTGCTTGACTCTTTTCAGCATGGGTTCAGCCTGCCTTTCCGATCATGCATCCGCTTCGCTTAAGCATGAAAGACGAACGGCGATGCGCACAATGGATTTATTCCGGTTTAAAATATCCCTTCCGACCGGTATATGTCTTTTTGCCGCCTTCGCGGACGATGGTCAGCGTTCCCGTGGTCTCGGGTCCGTTCGACAGTGTTCCGGCGTTGATGCGGACGGTCTCTCTCGGCCCCCTGTCTTTGTTCAGGTTCCACATATATTCTCCGGACGCATCGAAATAAATTCTTTTCAGGCTCAATTCCATTCGGTTCCCCTCAACCCGGCCGGCGAGGTAATCCTCCGCGTCGACGATTTCCCTTCCCCAGGACGAGCCGTGCACGACTTGCCATATCCCGTCCGACTCGAGCACCGTCACGTCGTGGAATTCCCCGGCGAGGTACAGGTCCACGCCGCTTTCCGCCATGGCCCGGTAGAATGCGCTTTCCCTTCCCCCCTCGAGCATCAGCCGGCTCGACGACCGCGAGCGGTTTTCGCCCCATATGGGAACATGACCCTGGACGATTTTGAACGCGGCGTCCTGATTATCATTGAGAACGTTCTTGAACCATTCCAATTGCCCGCCTGTGACCGTCACGTGCATCGAATCGCCCATCGCCTCGAACGTCTCGACCGTGACCAGCAGCAAACCCCCCTGGCGGACGGAATAAGCCAGTCCTTTCTTGCCGCAGGGGCCGTTTGCGGGCATTTTAAAATGGTTTCGGAATGCGTTTTCGAAATACGGCGCCAGTTTCAGTTTCTCCGGCGGCCATGGATCGTCGCCCAAGTCATGGTCGCCCACGGCCACGTAAAAACGAAGTCCGTGCCGGTTCATGCGGCGTATCCATGCCTGGTAATACACCGAGGCCATGTGCTCAACGCACTGCGGAGAGTCCCACCAATGGCCGTTCGCGATGTCGCCGGCCACGAGAACAAAATCGGGTTTCTCGTTCCTGACCTGCGTCAGAAAATAATCGACCGCCTCATCGTATTTCGGCCACGGATCGGGAATGTCGAAATTGAAGAAATCGGGGAAACTCACAAACCGGACGGCGCCGCCTTTTTGTTCGCCATTCACGGAGAACGGAAAAACGAACAGTGCCGCGATGAAAAGCAACGCAAGTAAAAAGAATCGAACCGTTTTCACAACCTTCTCATTTAAAGAAAATATTTCGCGGTTACCAAGGGTGTTCTTCTAATCTTCTAATCTTCTAATCTTCTAATCTTCTAATCTTCTAATCTTCTAATC
>JBFZEN010000289.1:0-10328 GCA_041306805.1 bacterium | reverse complement strand
CGTAAATTGCCTTCTACACTCGATACGATCGTTCATTTTTGGAGGCGTTTTTCAATGGAATTTTTACGTGCGGACAAGGAGTATAAACTCAAGGTCGGTCTGGCCGAGATGCTGAAGGGCGGCGTCATCATGGACGTGACCACGGCCGATCAGGCCAAGATCGGGGAGAACGCGGGGGCCGTCGCCGTGATGGCGCTCGAGCGCATTCCCGCCGACATCCGCGCCCACGGCGGCGTGGCGCGCATGTCGGGCCCCGGCGTGATCAGGCAGATCATGGAAGCGGTTTCCATTCCCGTCATGGCGAAGTGCCGGATCGGCCATTTCGCGGAAGCCCAGGTGCTGCAGTCGCTCGGCGTGGATTTCGTGGACGAGAGCGAGGTGCTGACGCCGGCGGACGAGCGCTACCACGTGGACAAATGGAAATTCAAGGTGCCGTTCGTCTGCGGCTGCCGCGACCTGGGCGAAGGCCTGCGCCGCATCCAGGAAGGCGCAGCCATGATACGCACCAAGGGAGAGGCCGGCTCGGGGAACATCGTCGAGGCGGTGCGGCACATGCGCGTGGTGCAGTCCGCCATCCGCGAAATCGGCACACTCGGCGACGAGGAACTCGTGACGAGGGCCAAAGACATGGGCGTTCCAGTGGAACTGGTCGCATTCGTGCGCCAGCATAAAAAACTCCCCGTTCCCAATTTTGCCGCCGGCGGGATCGCCACGCCCGCGGACGCGTCGCTCATGATGCAGCTCGGCGCCGAGTCCGTATTCGTCGGTTCGGGCATTTTCAAGTCGTCCGACCCCGAGGCCAGGGCCAAGGCCATCGTCATGGCCACGACGCATTACGACGATCCGGATGCCGTAGCCAAGGCCTCCGAAGGCCTGCTCGATGCCATGCCCGGCCTCGAGATCGCCTCCATTCCCCAGGCCGAACGCATGCAGGAGAGGGGCTGGTAGCATGGCCGTCACCATCGGGGTGCTCGGCCTTCAGGGCGATTTTGCGCTGCATCTTCGAAGCCTGAGGAACCTCGGCGTGGAATCCGGAATGGTCCGGTCGCCGGAAGAACTGAACCCGTGCGACGGACTGATCCTTCCCGGAGGCGAATCCACCACCTTCATCAACCTGCTGAAAAAAACAGGGATGTTCGAAGCCCTCGCTTCCTTCGGGAAGAAGGGCGCCCTGATGGGCACGTGCGCGGGAATGATCACGCTTTCCAAAACCGTGGTCCGGGGCGGCATTGAAACACTGGGACTCATCGACATCAGCGTCGAGCGGAACGCCTATGGCCGCCAGGTCGACTCGTTTACCGGCCCTGTCGTCGTGGACGCGCTTCCGGGCGATCCCGAATTCGAGGGCGTGTTCATCAGGGCGCCGAAAATCTGCTCGATGGGAGGGGATGTCCGCGCGCTGGGGCGCGCGGGAAAAGATATCGTCATGGCGAGGAACAGGAACGTGCTGGTCATGACTTTTCACCCTGAATTGACGGATGACACCCGCATCCACAATTATTTCGTGAAAGAGATGGCCGGGAAAAGATGAACAAGTGCCACGTTTCAGATTCCGGGTTACAAGTTCGGCATCTGTCACCTGTGGCTTAAAACCTTCTCGCCCCGTTTTCAGGAAAGCCCTCGGTCATGAACCTCGAACAAATCGTAGACATGCTCGAACGCACTCCCGAGTTCATGGAAAACGTCACCCGCTGGGAAAAACTGCCCGCGCGCGAAGCAAAATATGCCCCATTTCCAGAGCGCATCGAACCGGAACTGGTCGATGTGTTGAAAACCCGCGGCATTCAAAAACTCTACACGCACCAGGCGGATGCCGTGAACGCGGCGCTGTCGAAAAAGAACGTGGTGGTGGTGACGCCCACGGCCTCGGGAAAGACGCTGTGCTACAACCTGCCCGTCATCCAGTCCATCCTTGACGATCCGGAAAGCCGGGCCCTTTACCTTTTCCCGACCAAGGCCCTGTCGCAGGACCAGGTGGCCGAACTGCACGGGGTCGTCACCGACCTCGGTGCCGACATCAAGACCTGCACCTTCGACGGCGACACTCCGGCCAACGCCAGGCGGGCCGTGCGCACGGCCGGGCACATCGTGGTGACGAATCCCGATATGCTGCACCAGGGCATTCTGCCGCACCACACCAAATGGGTCAAGCTGTTCGAGAATCTGAAGACCGTGGTCATCGACGAGGTGCATTCATACCGGGGCGTTTTCGGCAGCCATCTGGCCAACCTGGTGCGGCGCCTCAAGCGCATCTGCGCGTTCTATGGATCTCAACCGCAATTCATCGGGTGCTCGGCCACCATCGCCAATCCCAAGGAACTTTTCGAGAAACTCATCGAGGCCGAAGCCGTTCTGGTCGACCACAACGGCGCCCCCCGAGGAGAAAAGCACTTCATCCTTTACAATCCGCCCGTGGTCAACCGGGAGCTGGGCATACGGAAATCGTCCATCAAGGAAGCCGAGCGCATCGCCAGCCGGTTTCTGTCGGCGGGAGTGCAGACCATCCTTTTCGCGCGCAGCCGCCTTCAGGTCGAGGTGCTGCTCACCTATCTGCGCGAATCCATGGCGGCGGCCCAGATGCCGCCCGAACGAGTCCGCGGCTACCGGGGCGGATACCTGCCGCTGCAACGGCGCGAGATTGAACAGGGGCTGCGGAACGGGAGCATTCAGGGTGTCGTGTCGACCAACGCGCTCGAGCTGGGCATCGACATCGGCCAGCTGGCGGCGTCGGTCATGGCAGGCTATGCCGGAACGATTGCTTCGACCTGGCAGCAGGCCGGGCGCGCGGGCCGGCGCGAGTCGGTCTCGGTTGCCGTGCTCGTCGCCTCGTCGAGTCCGCTCGACCAGTACATCATCAACCATCCCGATTATTTTTTCAAAAGCTCCCCTGAAAACGGCATCGTGGATCCCGACAACCTGGTGATTCTGCTTTCGCACATCAAGTGCGCGGCGTTCGAACTTCCATTTAAAGAGGGCGAGCGGTTCGGCACGGACGCCACGGCCGAACTGCTCAATTTTCTGGAGCAGAACCGCGTTCTGCACCGGGCCGGCGGCCGGTACCACTGGACCAGCGAAACGTATCCGGCCGAGGAAATCAGCCTGCGCCGGGCCGCTCCCGACAACGTGGTGATCATCGACACCACCGAGAAGGAGCGGGTGGTGGGCGAGGTGGATCTCTTCAGCGCGCCCATGCTCGTGCACGACGAGGCCGTTTACCTGCACGAGGGCGAACCCTACCATGTCGACAAACTCGACTGGGACCGCAAGAAGGCATACGTGCACCGCGTCAAAACGGATTATTACACGGACGCCGAAACCAAGACCGATGTGCGGGTTCTGGACGATTTCGAAACCCAGACCGTGCCGGGGGGCAACAAGGGGCACGGCGAGGTCAGCGTGACCACGCTGGCCACCCTGTTCAAGAAAATCAGGTTTGGCACCCACGAGAACGTGGGATCGGGCCGCATCCACCTCCCCGAAATGACCATGCACACCACGGCCTACTGGTGGGAATTCGACGAGGAACTGAAAAACCGCCTGCAGATGACGGACGCCAATCTCGGGGACGGGCTCAAAGCCGTCGGCCGCGTGCTCGAGAACGTGGTGCCCCTCTGGGTGATGACCGATCCCATGGACCTGAGGACCGTGCCCATGCTGAGGGCGCCCTTTTCATCGAAACCCACGGTGTACGTCTATGAGCACACGCCGGGAGGCGTCGGGTACAGCAAGAAGATTTTCGGGCTGCATGACCACATTCTCGAGGCGGCCCGTGACCTGATCCGGTCCTGCGGCTGCGCCGGCGGCTGTCCTTCCTGCGTCGGTCCCCTGCTCGAGGTGGGCAGCAAAGGCAAGGAAAGCGCCCTCCGTATTCTCGAGGCGGGAATGGGCCGCTGATATCGTTTTTTTTACATTTTCTTTCGAAACCTTTCCAATTATTAAGGAGGTTTGCATGGTGTTCAAAAAGTCCGCAGTGTTCGCATTTCTTCTGATCGCGGCCGGTCTTGCGTTCGCCGCGGTCAAACAGGCCGCACCCGTCGAAATCGACATTCCCTTCCAGAAATTCGCGCTCGACAACGGCCTGACCCTGATCGTGCACGAAGACCACAAGGCGCCCATCGTGGCGGTCAACGTGTGGTACCACGTGGGTTCCAAGAATGAGAAACCGGGCAAGACCGGTTTCGCCCACCTGTTCGAACACCTGATGTTCAACGGCAGCGAGAACTTCGACAATGATTATTTCCAGGCCATGGAGGCCATCGGCGCCACCGACCTGAACGGCACGACGAGCGAGGACAGGACGAACTATTTCCAGAACGTGCCCACATCGGCGTTTGACCTGGCCTTGTGGATGGAATCGGACCGGATGGGGCATTTGCTCGGCGTCGTCACCCAGGCCAAGCTCGATGAACAGCGCGGCGTGGTTCAGAACGAGAAGCGGCAGTACGACAACGAGCCCTATTCGATCAGCGAAGAACTCATCACCAAGGGCTGTTTCTACCCCGGCCACCCGTATTCATGGACCGTGATCGGATCGATGGAAGACCTCGACGCGGCCAAGCTGACCGACGTGCATGAATGGTTCAAGACCTATTACGGTCCGGCCAACGCCGTGCTTGTCGTCGCCGGCGACGTCACGCCCCAAATCGCCCTTGAAAAAGTGAAGCGCTATTTCGGGGACATCCCCTCCGGCCCCCCCGTGGCCGTGCAGTCGGCATGGACGGCCAAACGCACGGGCCAGCACAGGCAGAAGGCCCAGGACAGGGTGCCCCAGGCGCGCCTGTACAAAGTCTGGAACATCCCGGAATGGGGTTCGGTCGACGAGACCTATCTGGACCTGGTGAGCGACGTGCTGGCCGTGGGTAAAACCTCGCGCCTGTTCAAGCGCCTGGTTTACGACGACCAGATCGCCACCAACGTCTCGGCCTACATCGACGCCCGTGAAATCGCCGGCCTTTTCACGATCACGGCTACGGCCAAACCGGGTGCGGATCTGGCCGCGGTGGAAAAAGCCGTGAATGAGGAATTGGCCAAGCTGCTGGCTTCCGGCCCGACCGAGGCAGAAGTCAGCCGGGTCAAGACCCAGTATGTGGCGCGTTTCGTGCGCGGGATAGAGCGGATCGGCGGCTTCGGGGGAAAGTCGGACATACTCGCGCAGAACTGTGTCTATGGCGGCGATCCCTCATTTTACAAGACCACGCTGAAAATCGTGCAGAACGCCACGGCCAAAAACCTGCACGAGACGGCGAAACAATGGCTGTCTGACGGCGTCTACACGCTCGAAATCAGGCCTTTCCCCGAGTACGCCCATGCGGAAAAGAGCGACGTGGACCGCACCAAGACGCCCGAGCCTTCGGCCCAGCCCGACGCCCGGTTCCCCACGATGGAGCGGGGCGCGCTTTCGAACGGGCTTCAAATCGTCCTGGCCCGAAGAACCACCATTCCCGTCGTCAATCTGGGCCTGATCTGCAACGCGGGTTACGCGTCGGACCTGTCGGGGCTTCCCGGCACGGCGCGGCTGGCCATGGATATGCTGGACGAAGGAACGAAGAAGCGGACTTCGCTTCAGATCAATGAAGAACTCGCCAATCTCGGATCGTCGCTCAGTACGAGCTCCGATCTGGACATGTCCATTGTCCGCCTCAGCAGCCTGAAAACCAATCTCGACGCTTCACTCGATCTCTTCGCGGACGTGATCCTGAATCCCTCATTTCCCGAAGCGGATTTCAAGCGCCTGCAGAACCAGACCCTGGCTGGAATTCAGAGGGAAAAGGTGACGCCCATCCAGATGGCGTTGCGGGTTTTCCCGGGTATTCTGTACGGAAAGGACCACGCCTACGGCAATCCCCTGACGGGGTCGGGATCGGAAGTCTCGGTGGCCAAGCTGACCATTCAGGATCTCGTCCGGTTCCACCAGACCTGGTTCAAGCCCAACAACGCCACCCTCGTGGCGGTCGGGGACATCACGCTCGGCGAATTGCAGCCGAAACTCGAAAAGCTGTTCAAAACCTGGGCGCAGGGAACCGTTCCCGAGAAGAAAATCGGCGTCGTGGAGCAGAAACCGGCCACCGAAATCTACCTGGTCGACCGACCCGGCTCCCAGCAGTCCATCGTGTTCTGCGGCCATGTGGCGCCGCCGAACGCCAACCCCGACGAACTGGCCATTCAGGTGCTCAACAGCATTCTCGGCGGCGACTTCACGTCGCGCATCAACATGAACCTGCGCGAAGACAAACACTGGACGTACGGCGCGGGCAGTTTTCTGTGGGACGCGAAGGGGCAGCGGCCCTTCATCGCGTATTCGCCGGTCCAGAGCGACAAGACCAGGGAATCGATGGAGGAGATCGCGAAGGAAATCAAGCAGGTGATTTCGACCAAACCCGTGGAACAGGCCGAATTCGAGAAGGCCCGGAACAACCAGGTGCTTCAGCTGGCCGGTTCGTGGGAAACATCCAACGCGGTGGGCAATTCCATCGGTGAAATGGTCCGCTTCGGATATCCGGAGGATTATTTCAGCACGTACGCCGAACGGCTGAGAAAACTCGCCACGGGCGATGCGAACCGGGCGGGTGCGGAACTGCTGCATCCCGACAAGCTGGTATGGGTGGTGGTGGGGGACAGGTCGAAGATCGAAGCCGGGATCCAGAGCCTGGGATGGGCGCAGATCAAATTCATGGATGCCGACGGTCATCCCGTGCAGTAATGTAAAATCAATAAAATGGAACACGGATTTGATGGAAAGGAACGGATTCGCCCGGATTGGAAATATTCATTGCCCCGTCATTTTCGATCCGTTTAAATCCTTTTTAAAATCCATCCAATCCGTGTTCCATTCTTCTTTTTTCTCCATCCGCGTTCCATTTTCTTTATTCAACCGTTTGAAATGATCCCTCCAGGCCTTCGGCGGAATTGGGGCCTATCCATACCTGAAAATCGCCGGGTTCCACGACCCATTGCATCCGCCGGTTCCACATCCCCAGCTCGTCCGGTCCAAGCGTGAACGTGACCGTTTTCGATTCGCCGGGCCGCAGGGTGATTCTCGCGAAACCCCTCAATTCCTTCACCGGACGCGTGACGCTGGCGACGCGGTCGCGGATGTAGAGCTGGACGATTTCGTCGCCCGCCCCCGTTCCGGAGTTGGTGACGACGGCGTATGCCTTCACCGTCCCGCCGGGTCCCGCCTGCGCAGGTTCGATTTTCAGGCTGTCATAGCGGAACCGGGTGTAACTCAATCCATATCCGAACGGGAAGAGCGGTGAGGACGGACAATCCATATACTTCGACGTGAATTTGACGCCCTCCAGCGGCGGCCTGCCCGTATTCTTGTGGTTGTAGTAGACGGGCACCTGGCCCGTCGTTCTCGGGAAAGAAGCGGTGAGCTTTCCAGAAGGATTGACGTCACCGAACAGAACATCGGCCACGGCCGCACCGTGCCGGGTACCGAGCTGCCATGATTCCACGATGGCCGGCACGTGTTCGGCGGCCCATGACAGGGCCAGCGGACGGCCGTTCACCAATATCAAAACCAGCGGTTTTCCCGTGGCCGATAAGGCTTCGAGCAGTTTCTGCTGAACGCCGGGCAGCCCAAGGTCGGAACGGCTGGAGGCTTCGCCGCTCATGTCCGCGCTTTCGCCCAGCACGGCGATGATGACATCGGCTTTTGATGCCTTGTCCACCGCCTCCTGAATGCCGTCCGCGGACGTCCCCGTGATGTCGCAGCCTTTGGCGTACTCCACCCGCGACGACGCCGGCAGTTTGTTTTTTATTCCCTCAAGCAACGAGACGACGTCTTTTTCGCTTCCCCGGCCCGACCAGCAGCCCAGCAAATCCATCCTGTTGTCCGCCAGGGGACCCGCGACGGCGATGCATTGTCCTTCGGTTTCAAGCGGGAGAATACCGTCCCGGTTTTTCAGGAGGACGATGGATTTTTGCGCCGCTTCCAGCGCCTGGTCCATGTGAGGCTTGGACATCACCGACCGGGCCAGCGTTCTGTCCGTGTATGGGTGGTCGAAAAGACCCAGGGCATACTTGACGCGGAGCACCCGGCGGACCGCTTCGTCGACCAGGCCCTCTTCCAGTCTTCCTTCGCGGACCTCGCGCGCCACATGGGCTTGGTAAATGCCGCTGAACATATCCATATCCACGCCGGCGGCAAGAGCCATGGTTCCGGCCTGGGATTCCGTTCCGGCGACGCCGTGGTTGAGCAATTCGCCCACGGCGTTCCAGTCGCTGACGACAAAACCCTCGAACCCCCATTCCTGCCGGAGTATCCGGGTGAGCAGAAACGCGTGGACGGTGGAGGGTACGCCCGAGATCTCGTTGAAGGAGCTCATCAGGGTCGCGGCGCCCGCGTCCACGGCGGCCTTGAATGGGGGAAGAACGGCCTCCCTCAGCGTGCGCTCCGACACGTCCACGGTGTTGTAATCGCGTCCGCCTTCAGCCCAGCCATAAGCCGCATAGTGCTTGGCGCAGGCCGCTACGGACGATGGATCGGAAAGTTCGCTTCCCTGGAAACCCCTGACCCGGGCGCGGGCCAGAGCCGACCCGAGAAACGGATCCTCCCCCGAGCCCTCGGCGATGCGTCCCCAGCGGGGATCGCGTGCGATGTCGACCATGGGCGCGAAAGTCCACCGGATGCCGCACGCCGCGGCCTCTCGCGCGGCGGCGCGGGCGTCTCTTTCGGCCAGGTCCAAATCCCAGCTGGACGATTCCGCGAGCGGAACGGGAAAGATGGTTTTAAAACCGTGGATCACGTCGAACCCGAACAGAAGCGGAATTCCAAGGCGCGATTCTTCGACGGCGATTTTCTGCAGGCGGTCGGCGGTTTCGGGATCGGGGGGCAGGTTCAGAAACGATCCGATCAACCCGTGCCGGATCCCGGTCAAGAATTCCTTTTTGTCCTGGTACTGGTGCTGGACCAGCTGGCCCGCTTTTTCTTCCAACGTCATTTTTGAAATGAGTTCATCGATGTTCTTTTCAGCCGCGGCTGTCTTCAATGAGGAACCGGCAAGACAGGCCGCGGTGAAGCATGCGGACACAACAGGTATCCAAAGTCCCTTTATTTTCATATCAAGGCTCCTTTCCGTCAAGCAGCAGGGTAATACCGCGGATTTTCAGAAGCAAGTCTCGAATGCCTCCGGGAGAAGCGATAAAAGGGAACGCAGAATAGAAAAAGAAAACGAGGGAAAACGGATCAAACGGAAAAGAACGGATTGGCACGGATCGGAAATGAAAGAGTGGCCCGTGGTCTCCGATCCGCGCTGATCCGTCTCAATCCGTGTTCTGTTTTTATTTCAAGCGAAACGCCTGCCGAACAGCCTCGTTGCCTCCTCGAGGTGCTCGACGATGCGGATGTGGTTCGGGCACGCATTTTCGCACATCCGGCATTTGATGCAATTGTCTTCATGCCGGCGGTTCTTCGGCAGCCCTTTGTAAAAAGCCAGTGCCGATTCATCGTCGCCGAGCTGGTCGTGGTAGTAGGTCTTGCTGATCAAAAGCGAAGCGACCTCGATGTGCCGCGGACAGGCTCGCGTGCAGGCGCCGCACATGGCGCAATGCGCCGAACGGTTCCGGCCGGCATGGCGGTACAGCATCGTGTCTTCTTCCACCGTCAGGGTTTCCTTGACCGCCTTCAGATAGGCCTCGAAGGTTTCGAAATTATTGAATCCCTTGTTGACCGTGGTGATGGCGGGATTGGCCAGTAATTTCTTCAGGTAGGCGGCCTGGAGCTCGGGCTCCTTCAAGTCGCGCATCGATTTCATGGGCATGACGGCGATGCCTTTTTCATGCAGTTTCTTCAATTCCTCCCGGGCCATTTCAAACCCCGGCTGGGGCAGGGCGGGCTGGACGACGGAATACATCCCGAAACCGGCCGCCGCCGCGAGGCACGCCTTGACGTCGTCGTGCGTGGTGAGGCCGGCCCAGCGCACTTTTCCCTGTGCCTTCCAATTCTCGAACTGCTCCCGGACGGCGGGGTCCGTCACGCGCTGGGCGCGGTGCCGGTTGAACATGATGAAATCGACATGGTCGACGCCCAGCTGTTTCAGGACGGGGTCGATGTCGTCGGGGGCTTCCCGCGAGAAACCGTCCTTCAACGCCACATAGAATTTGTTTTTCCTGTTCTTCAGCACCGCGGCGAGCACGCTGACCGAGTTGCCCGCGTTGTAGCCCGCGGCGATATGCACCAGGTTCACGCCCCGGTCCATGGCGCTGTAGGCGAGGGATTCCTGAAGCCCGCCGCCGCCGAGGCTGATGACTGAAAACCAGACGTCCGTGTCACCCATACGGCGGTAGGGCATGTCCTTCTGGTAATTGAGAATAGTTTTTCGGTT
>JBFZEN010000288.1:0-5266 GCA_041306805.1 bacterium | reverse complement strand
TATTATTATTGATCTACTTATTTTTATCGGATTTTTTTAAGCCATACCCACTCACCACCTCCATAAAAATCTCCAGCCCCGAGTCCAGGTCCACGGGTATTCCGTCAAAATAGAAGATGCGTATCGGCATGCCTTCGCAGTCTCGGCTGAGGCGGGGGTAGACGGCCTCGGTGACGATGCCGTTCATGCACGTGAACGGGCTGACGTCGATCACGCCGTGACATCCTGACCTGTAAAAGGCGATGGCCTTGCCCGCGTTCAAGGTCATCTCTCCCATGGCTTTCTCCCTCGGCAGGTAGGGGCGGCTGTATTCGAGCAACGTCTCGACAGGCGTTTCCTTCCGTCCCCTGAACAAACCGTGCAGCGGGGCCAGGATGATCCTCTCATCCCTTCTCTGAATGAAACTCTGGATTTTCACCGCGGCCATGGCCGGGCTAAAAGCTTTGCCCGCTTCGCGAAGCCTGCGCTCGCGCTCGGCGTTGGTGTACCATATCCATTCCCCGACGTCGGCCATCCACACCTCGCCCCCGAGCGCCTCGATGCGGCGGACGATGCCCTGGTTGCTCTCGCTGTTGAACCGCATGAAGATCTCTCCGACCATGCCGATCAGCGGGCGCGTGCCGCGCTCATCCCTAAGCGGTATTTTCAGATATTCGTCCCGCGCCCTTTCGAACAGCCCCGCAAGCAGGCGGATCTGTTTTTGCGCCGACAGGTCCCCGTTCGCAAGAACGGCGCAAAGCTCCGAGAGAATCTTTTCCTCAACCCGGTCCGCAGCGCCCGGTTCCGATTCGTAAGGCCGGAACATATAGGTAAGCTTGCGCAGGGCGTCGGACGTCACCACCGTGCGCCAGGCCGTGAGCTTGAAGCGCGTGACGCGCTCGGCGATGCTTTCGTACTGGTCGGTGGAGGTGGGGGAGAAGACCAGGGCCTCGGTCTGCCCCAGCTCGCGCAGGATCTTGCGCATGAGGTTCGCGTACTGGCCGAACCGGCACGGCCCGGCCGAAGTCGGCATGAAAAACGCGGACTGGGCTGGGTCGTAGCCCTCTTCCGACATGCCCTTGAAAAAGTCGGCCAAAGTGATGCGCTGGGGCAGGCATTCCTCGCCGGTGATGAAACGGCCCGCCATGGCGCGCGACCTTTCGTCCGAGCGGGGCGCCACCACGGCGTCGATGCCGATGGACCTGAAAGCGGCTGAAAGCGCCTCGGCGCCCACCGAGCTCATTCTCGGCACGAACATTCTCCGGCCGATGACGGGGTGGTCCTTGGCGGTGGAATGGTGTGTTTTTATGGACGATGAAATGATCAAAAGGGTCTTTTCCTTTTATGAATTCTTCTTTTCCGTCTCAACCTGCGCCTCCACCCTCTCACCGCATGGCGGTGTCCGCGTTCTAATCTTTTTACAGCATGCCCTTGCTTTCGAGAAAGGCCTCGACGCGCGTCATGACGCCCGCGTCGTTCGAGTGCGCGTCGAGCTGGAGGAACAGGAAGGGCTTTCCCGCGGCCTCCTCGACGTAATGCCTGATGTACGAATCGGGCCCGCACTTGAAGTTCGACAGGTAGATGAGCTGAAAATCCGGAAAATCCCTCACGAAGCGGGAAGCCTGCAGAATGCGGCGGCCGTAATTCCAGAACATGTGGTCGTTCACCGGCCTGATGTCGACCGTATCGATGGGAAGAAAATCCATGGGAATGACGTTCGCGCCGTACAGGTGGGAGAGCTTTTGGGGCAAGTTCAGGTTCATGCCCGGGTCGTACAGGTTGTAGGGGCGGCCGGCCAGCACCACGGCAGGCGCGCGTTTGCCGGACAGCGTCTTGAGCGCCTCTTTCCCCTTTTCGAGCACGGCCGAACGGAACTGCGCCTGCGCGCGGTAGGCGGCGTTCACCGCCGCGCGGTGCAGGCTGCGCGAAATTTTCCATTTTCCCGCTTCCCTGAACAAACGGTCCTCGACCGACCGCGCGCCTTCGCGGAAATGGACGCGCGGAAAGAAAATTCTATCCCGGTACGCCTCGAGCATGGCCGTGTGCCCGGCCACGAGAGGAAGGGTCTGCACCCACGGGCACAGAAACGAGGCCACGGACGAGACGGGGTCCTCCTCGTTCACCACGTTGGGAAAGAAGACGAAATCGACGTCTTCATCCATCAGCCGGGACAGATGGCCGAGAGCGGCCTGAAGCGGAAAGCAGGGCTCGTTGACGCAGGCCTCGATTCCCGCCGAGGTGATCGAGGGCGTGGTCGGTCCCGAAAGGACGGTTTCGAAACCGAGGGTTTCGAGATAGGTCTTCCAGAAGGGAAGGCGGTCGTGGAAGAACAGCGACAGGGGAATGCCCGCCCTGCCGAGCGGAACGGAGGAACGCGGCGCAGGCGTCTGGTGCGGCTTGAGCAGGCCTTCGCGGAAGCGGACCAGGTCATGCACGACGGGTTTCCTGTCCGTCCGCGTCCTTTTTCTGTAGCGGTCCGAGCATTTGTCGCCCCAATAACTTTTTTCCCCGTCGAGGTCGTATTCCTGTATGGCGCAATGGTTCGAGCAGGCCCTGCACGTGAACTCCCTGAGCGACCACTGCGAAGGGTCGAGGCGCCATCCGCGGAAGCGCGTCTTTTTCTCGGCCCCGCCGCTGCCTGAATGCCAGTCGCGGGCCAGAAGGGCGGCGCCGATGGCGCCCATGATGCCGTTGTGGGGGGGCACGATGATTTCGCGGCCGAGCAGAACGGAGAAGGCGGCCGCCACGGAGTCGTTGTACGCCGTTCCACCCTGAAAAAATATCGTTTTGCCCAGAGGGCGCTTTTTCACCACGCGGTTCAGGTAGTTCTGCGCCACCGAGAGCGCGAGGCCGGCAATCAGGTCCTCGCGGGGCACGCCCTTCTGAAGATAGGGCACGAGCTCCTTGGCCATGAACACGGTGCAGCGCTCGCCGAGTTTCAGGGGGGTTTTCGACCTCAGCGCGAGTCCGGAGAATTCGCCCCTGATCTGGACGCCGATCTGGCCGGCCTGCTCCTCGAGAAAGGAACCGGTTCCCGCCGCGCAGGCCTCGTTCAGGCAGAAGTCGACGACGACCCCATCGTTGAGCGAGATGAACTTGGAATCCTGCCCGCCGACCTCGAAAATGGTGTCCACCGTTCCGTCCAGAAAAGTCTTCGAGACGTGGACGGCCCCCGTCTTGTGGGCCGTGATCTCGTCCTTGATGACGTCCGCGCCCGCGAGAAGGCCGACCAGGTCCCTGCCCGAACCCGTGGCCCCGGCGCCGCGCAGGTCGATGCGGCCGCCGGCGACGGCTTCCATTTCGCGCAGGCATTCGCCCGCCACCTCGACGGGCTTTCCCCTGGTCATGACGTAGATGCCGTGTATGAGCTCCCCGTTTTCGGTGATCAGCGCGAGGTTGGTGGAAACGGACCCGACGTCGATGCCGAGATAGGCCGGGGTTTTCACGCCCGCGGGAAGAGCGAAGTCCCTGGTCTTGTGGCGCAGCAGAACCACCTTCTCCATGGAAAGGGGGGAGGTGTGGGGAAAAACCGGTTTCGAGTTTCGAATTCCGGGTTCCGGGTCAGATTCTCGTGCTTCGTGCTTCGGATCTCCGAACCCGGAACTCTGAACTGTTGTCCCTGAACTCAGAACTCGGAACCCGGAACCCGGAACTTCCATCAGGGAGGCTCCGATTGCGGCCGTCCATGAGCCGAATTCGGGGACGATAAGGGCGCCGTCCTTCATGCCGAACAGCGTCCTGAAGGCGTCGACCACGCCCGCGTTGGCCGACACGCCTCCGATGAAGGCGGCCCGGGGAACGATTCCCTTTCCCTTGAGCACGCTTCCCTTGAAATTGCGCGCCACGGCCTCGCACAGTCCCTTCAGGATTTCCGGCGGCAGAAAGCCCCTCTGCTGGGCGTGTATCATGTCGCTCTTGGCGAACACGGAACAGCGCCCCGCGATGGAGGCCGTCCGTTTGGCCTTCCGGACGAGGGCGCCGACGTCCTCGACGCGCACCTCGAGGCGTTCGACCTGCTGGTCGAAGAACAGGCCCGTGCCCGCGGCGCATTCGCCGTTGGCCTCGTAGTCCGCGACGCGCACCGAGCCGTCCGCGTCCTTTTCGGTCCTGATGAATTTGGAACTGGCGCCCCCCATTTCGAGTATGGTGCGCACCTCCGGGTGAAGAAGGGCCATGCCCCTTGCCGCGGCCATGTATTCGTTGGCATAGCCGAGACCGAGGGTAAGGGCGGTTTCCTTTCCGCCCGAACCCGTCGCGCGGACATCGAGGGAGAATTCGTCCATGGTGCCGGACGACAAAAGAACGCCCTTCAGGGCTTCGAGCAGTTCGGAAGTTTTACTTAGCAGTTCGCCGGCGTGGCGCAGGCAGGGGGAGAGCACCAGGATGCTGTCGCGGAAAAGTGCGCCGTCCGGGGGGCGCACGTCCCTGTGAACGGAAAAGGGGATGGAAGCGTCCGGTGATTGCGTCAGCCTGTCCGCCATAGTTAAAGGTATCCACACGGCCAGCTTGACGCTCACCGAGCCCAGATCGAGCCCTGCATGTATGGTCTGTTTCGCCATAAGAGACTAAATTTACTAAAATTCAAGCGGTAATGCAAATATTGGAAAAAGAAAAATGACCACGGAAAAGCATGCCCGTTAATGAACCGGTTTGAAAAATCCGTGTTATTCCGTGTTGTTTGTCCGTGGTGGATTTTTTAGAGCGGGAGGATAAAAAAAGGCCGCGTCATGGGGCGCGGCCTTTTTATCATGAAAATCAGGGATATCAGTCCGCTTCTTTCACCTTCAACTGCACCTTGACCACGGCCTTGGTCCAGAAATCGCATGTGCCGGACACGTTCTCGACCGGGGCCGAAAGCTCGATGGCGCTTCTGGCCTTGACGGCGTTGAGAAGCTTCTGCTTGCCGGCGTTGTATATCCTCACCTTGCTGTTCCACACATTCATGGGGTCGGCAACCGCGTCGCCGAGCTTGATGGTGTCGGTGTCGCCGACCAGGTTGGCCATTTTCGACCCGCCGACGGGCTCGTTGTAATAGAGCTTGAAGTTGGCCGTGACGTTCAGTTCCGAGCCGGTCACGTCCCACACGGTGAGCTGGACGTCGCTCAAGTCGGCGTCTTCGATCTCCCACCCGTCGAACGCCTCGTTCCAGTAGTCGGAGGGGTTGAAGGTCTTTGTGTGCGGGTCGTTCCCGGGGTAAATGCTTCGGAACGTGTGCTCGATGGTGAGCGTGATCACCATGGTCGGGTGTTCCTCAAGCCCGATGATCTTGCAGCTCTTGAGCGGCGTC
>JBFZEN010000287.1:0-9883 GCA_041306805.1 bacterium | reverse complement strand
AAAACTGGCGCACCATTATAACGAACCGGGAAAAAAGCTGCTTATGGCGGCCGCGGACACGTTCAGGGCCGCCGCCGGGGAACAGCTCGACGACTGGGCGAAGAGGGCCGGCGCCGACGTGGTCGGGCAGCCGCACGGCTCGGATCCCGCGGCCGTGGCCTTCGACGCGCTGGATGCGGCTATGGCCCGGAAGGTGGACGTTCTGATCGTGGACACGGCGGGAAGGCTGCACACCAGGACGAACCTGATGGAAGAGCTGAAAAAAATCCGCCGCACCCTGTCGAAAAAAATGCCGGGAGCGCCGCACGAGGTGCTGCTCGTGCTCGACGCCGTGACCGGCCAGAACGGACTGGTTCAGGCCAGAGAGTTCCGGGAGGCCGGCGGGCTGACCGGCATCGTCCTCGCCAAACTCGACGGCACGGCCAGGGGGGGCATCGTGCTGGCCATACGCCGCCGCTTCGGAGTGCCCGTGTTGTGGATAGGAACGGGGGAGGGTATGGACGACTTGCTGCCCTTCGATTCCGAAGCCTTTGCCGAGGCGCTGGTGGGCGGCGGGGAGCACGATAAAACAGGCTGAAGGCATTTATTTTCGTCATGGAAAAACTCATCCGAACCGTCAAAATCGTCGTTCTCGGAACGGCGGGCCAGTTCCTGGTGCTGTTCGTGCTTGGGCTGATCGAATCGGCCGCTCTGGCCGTGTCATGCATCGGTTCGAGGGAAGCGAAAATCCATTTCGCCCCTTCCCATGCATCATCGACCCGTGGAATGGACATGCCCGCGCTTTTCGTCAAAGCCGCCGGTTCTGAGGATGGGAAACCGGTTTCCGAAACCGCTGTTTCCATATTCGCCGATGTCTACCGGTTCGACAAGCAGAATTACGATAGCCGCACCATCACTCCCGTCTCGACTATTTATCTGCTGCCGTGCTTTATTTTCGGATTGTTCTATTCCCTGTACATCGAAGACAGAAGGGACAAAAGAAAAAGGAGTAATGCCGTTTCACCTGCGGATCCCGGAAAACATGAAAACGGCGGGTTCTTCGGCATTCTGGTCAGACTGCTGGGGACGGAATCGAAAGTGGATGTGTTTGGGGTGGGATTCACATCCGGATCCTTTCTGGCGCTGCTGGGAACGGGATGCATGCTCATGATGTCCTATTTCAACGGATCCATGCCCTGGGTGTACCAGAGCCAGGGGAACATCATCATCAGGAGATCGCTGATCCGCGACGTCAGGCAATACATACAGCTCGGCGGGCATATCGACCAGATCGACGTGTCGGGATATCGGACCCGCGCCGCCGTATTCAGAACGGGTCTTTCAGGCCATGCCACGGACACGGACAGGCGCGAGGTCAAAGACCATTCAATCGTTTTCATCGAAACCAAAAAAGGGACCATCGTCAAAGAAATTTTCAGCCATCAGGTTCCCTGCTCCTGGTTTTTGGGTGACGCCGGGTGGGTATCGGAGGATCAATTCGCGTTTTCAGCCGTGGACACGCTTGAAGGCAAGTCCTTCTATTTGTTTGATTTGAAGGATGACAGCCTGAAAAAACTCAAAAAGCGGGAATTCAAGGCTATCATGGATAAAAGATGAGGGCTTCTGCCGCCCGCATCCATATATGAATAAAAGGATTATTCATGAAGGGCATTCCAGGCGTATCATGAAGAAAAAATAACTTGAAAAAGTAGCAAAAATGTTTTATAATAAATGTTTTGCATCATCCCGCCCCGGGCGGGGCCGGTGTGGTGCGTCAGGTTGAGTTCAAAATCGTTCAGATCGGGAGCATGGGTTCGCAGGTCAAAGCATCCATTTTAAAAAAAGGGCTCGTGGTTTTCATCGTCGTGTCGTTTGGGGCCATGGCGGGCATTCTGATCTGGACGACAAAGAAAGAGACCTGGAACCGCGTCGCTGATTTCAGGCCTGTTTTCATTCCCGTCCTTCTCGGGTTGAGCACGCTGCGCTGGTTTCTGGACGGCATGACGCTCAAATGCATGGCCGACCGGATCTCGCATGCGACGCTCGGAGTGCGGCGCGCCGCGGTGATCAGGCTCGAAGGCAACATGGTCGGCAACGTGTTGCCCATTTTCCTCGGCGTTTTTTCCACGCATTCCTACCTTCTGCATAAGGAAAAAATGCCGTGGAGCGAGAGCTCGGCGGTCGCCGTCATGCGCGCCGTTATGCCCATCCTCGTTTTTCTGGGGGTCATTCCCGTCCTGTTCCTGATGCGCTCCGGACCCGGCAACGGCAAGTTCTTTGAGAGGTTCATCGAGGTGATATCGCTGCCCGTGCTTGCCATCGTCGGCGCGGGCGTGGCGACGCTGTTTTACCCCCATCAGATCAAGAAGGCCGTGTCCGGGCTGCTGAAATGGGGCGGAAGAATCAAGCCGCTGCACTCAAAAAGGCTTCTGGCGGTCGAAGAACGCCTTTTCCGCGAGATCGACCAGTTCAGCCTGATTCTTTGGTCTTATCTGCGCGAAAAAAAACGCCTTCTTCTGTCCATGGCATTCTGGGTGCTGGCCACATTTCTGACCGACGCTTGCGTCGCCCTTTCCATCGTGTGGGGATTCGGATTCACCCTGTCCGTCTGGCGGGCGCTGGCCGTGCTGTTTCTCATCTGGCCGATTTCCTATCTTGTGCCCCTGCCCGGGGGCGCCGGCGTGCTCGAATTCAGTTTTCTGGGTTTCTTTTCGATGTACATGCCGCACGAGCTGACGGGCGTGGCCGTGCTGGTCTGGCGCCTGCTGCTGACCTATCTGCCGGCCGCGGCGGGAAGCTATTTTCTGATCCGTGAAGTGGAGGACGATCCGAAATTGAACCGCCTGCTTCAGGGAAAAGACAAAGTGCCCGTTCCGGCCTGAACCGGCGCGGCCTGACTATGTGATTGGAGCCGTTTGTGAAAGAAGTCATCGCTGAAATTCTCGAAGAGGAAAAAAAGGCCCGCGAACGCGTGGAAGAGGCACGAAAGAAGGCCAGACAGATCCGCGAATCGGCCGAAGACGACGCCAAACGCCTGTCCGCCGAGGCCAGGACGAAGCTGCAGATAGAGGCGCAGGCCGTCGTGTCGCAGGCCGAGAGCGAGGCCCTGAAACAGAGGGAAAAGGACATGAAAAACGCCGACGGCTCGGCGCAGAAGCTGTGGGAAGGGAAGGAAAAAAGCATTCAGGACGCCGTGGACAAACTCTTCGCCATGATGCGGGGCATATAAGGCATGGAATCCGTCAGGCAATACGGCTTCGTCAACGCCAGGGTGAGGGCCATGCGCTCGGCCTTTTTGTCCCGGACGGCCTACCGGTCCATGGCCGCGTTCAAGGAACCGGGTGAAGTCTTTTCATTCCTGTTGCAGACCCGGTACCGCGCCATGGTGGAAGGCATGGAGGCCAAGACGCCCGAGGCGCTCGAGCGGGCCCTGTTCCGCGAAGAAATCAGGCAGGTGCGGGACGTCCAGAAAATCAGCAAAGGCGGCACGCGGCGCATCCTCGAGCTGCTGCTCGAGCGGTACGACGCCGAAAGGCTGAAGACGATATTGCGCGCATGGCGATCGGGCGGCGGGCAATCGAAGGCCGTCATCCGCGACGAAATCGTCCATCCTTTCCGCGAGGAAGCGCTGCTGTCGAGCAAGAACATGGAGGAATTCGCCGCAGCCCTCGAGGGAACGCCGTTTCAGAAGGCGGCGGGCGATCGCGCCGCCCGGTTCGACGAAAAAAAATCGCTGTTTTCGATCGAAGTGGCCGTGGATCAGACCGTGTACGAAAGGCTGTGGAAGGCGTCGGAATCGCTTTCGCGGACGGACCGGAACATTCTGCGAAAACTGACCGGCATCGAGATCGACCTTAAAAACCTCGACTGGATACTGCGATTCAGAAAGTATTACAACATCCCCATGGTGGAAATCGGGGAACTGCTTCTGCCCAACGGCTGGCGGCTCGGAACCGAAGGCATCCGGAAAATCCTGGACGGCGGAAACGTGACGGAGTCGCTGCTCGATTTCGGCGGCGGTTCGCCCCTTCCGCTTCCGGCGGGCGGTGAAGAAGCCCTGTCGCTCGAAGCGCTCGAACACTTTCTGTACCAGACGCTTTTTATCGAAGCCAAAAGGGCGTTCATGGCATTCCCGCTGTCCATCGGGGCGATTTTGGGCTACGTCACCCTCATGCGCATCGAGTCGCGCAACATCCGCGCGCTCGTGCACGCCAAAGCATACCATATGCCCGCCCCGGAAATCGAACCTTTTCTGGTCATGTGAAACAATCAGATGTTCACGCCCGAAAAAATGATACAAGCCCAGGCCGTCTTTTCGAACCGAGACATCGACGCGGTGGCCGAGAGCATCGTCCGCCAGGGTGTTCTGCAGATGGCGGATGTCGCCGAAGTCGAAGACTGGGCGGGGGAACTGGCCGCGGCCGGCACGGGCGATGAGCCGGCCGACATGAAGGCGAGGCGCGAACGCATCGAGGCCGTGCTGAAACTGCTGGAGGTTCCGGACCCGGCGAAAAACGGCAAACCCGCCTCCGGAAAATGGGAAGAGATCGACGGCCGGGTCGTCGAAATCGAGAGCGCCTGCCGGAATGAAGCCTCTCTGCTCGACGGAATGAGGAAAGAATTGAACCGGCTGGAATCCCTGCGCGTCCGCGCCGGGGAAATGCCTTCGCCCGGTTTTTCACTTGAAAGTCGGGAAGCGTATTCGTACCTCTCCGTCGAGATGGGCCGCGTGGCCGACAAGAACATGGGTGTTTTAAAGAGCAGGCTTGAGCCGGTTCTGCACACCCTCATGGTGCTCGGCTCGGGCAAGGGGCATTCCACCATCGTGGTCCTTTCCCTGAAGCAGGATGGGCCGAAAGTCCGCGCCGCGCTGGCCGAAGCCGGTTTCGACGCCGTCACTCCGGAAAAAGCCGAATGGATGCTGACCCCCGAACAGCTGGGCGAACTCGACGCGAAAACCGCCGCCCTCAGAGATCAAATCGAAGATTCGGCGAAGCGGCTCAAGGGTATGGCTTCAGAGCACGGTCCCTTCCTCGGCGCCGTGCTGTTCCGCATCCTGTGGGAAGGCCTGAAACACCGCATTCTGCGCTATTTCCGGAAAACCGACCAGACCTATGTTCTGTCGGGCTGGCTTCCCCGGGCGGAATGGAAACCGTTCGAGGAAGAGTTGAAAAGGGCCGCGTCGGGCCGGTGCGTGCTCAGGGAAATTGCCGCGGAAGACGTCGAATCGGTGCGCAGCGGCAAGGTGCATGTGCCGGTCAAGCTGAAAAATCCCGCCCTGGTCAAGCCGTTCGAACTGCTGCTCGGGGCCCTCGGCGTGCCCGATTACCGCACCATCGACCCCACGCCCATACTGGGAATCAGTTTTCTGATCATGTTCGGCCTGATGTTCGGCGACGTGGGGCACGGGCTCGTCCTCGCGGTCGCGGGCGCTTTCATGATCCTGAAAAGCCGGAAGGCCTTCGGCCGGAAGGCCTTCGGTCGAAAGACCTCCGGCCGGCAGGCCTCCGGCAAACAAGCCTCCGGCAAACAGGCCGGCCTGCTCATTCTCTACGCCGGCTGTTCGAGCATGGTGTTCGGTTTTCTTTTCGGCAGCATTTTCGGTTTCGAAAACACCCTTCCCACGCTGTGGACCAAGCCCATGGAATCGATAGACCGGATGTTCAAGACCGTACTCTATTTCGGCATGGGGCTGATCACCATATCGGTCGTGATCCGCATGATCAACCAGTACCGCCAGCATCATTATCTGCATGTGGTTTTCGACAAAGCGGGTCTGGTGGGGGGCGTGTTCTACTGGAGCGGCATCGCCATGGCGACGGCCGTGCTTGCCGCCGGTCCGGTTCCGGCATGGCTGCCCGTCGTGCTTCTGGCCATGTGCGTCCTGCTTTTCATTCAGGAGCCTCTGGTTCACGCGCTGCAGAAGAAAAAACTGTTTCCGGACGGCGCGGCATCGGGACTCATGGGCGGGTTCATCGAAGTGCTGGAAGCCTTTCTGGGGTATCTCGCCAACACGGTGTCTTTCATCCGCGTGGCGGCTTTCGGACTGGCCCATGTCGGCCTGTTCATGGCCGTGTTCGCCCTGGCGGACGCCAATAAAACATCGGCCGGAGGCGCAGCCTATTACCTGATCCAATTGGCCGGCAACGTCATCATCATCGTGCTCGAGGGGATGGTGGCGACCATACAGTGCGTCCGGCTCGAATTCTACGAGTTTTTAAGCCGGTTCTTCGAACAGGGAGAATCGGAGTACAAGCCTTACGGTTCGGAATTAAAAGACAGGGTGACGGGGTAGAAATAGAGGGAAAATCGTTATTATCACCCCCTATAATCCCTTCCGCTTCGCGGGACAGGCTCCTGAAAGGGGGGACTAGAATAGAGATAGAGGAAGAAGTAATTTTTTACCCCCCTATAATCCCCCCTGAGAGGGGGGATGGGATAGGGAAGGAAACTCAATCATAGGAGGAACAAATGAGCAAATCGAAAATCAAATCGGCGTTCAGGAAAAAACTGCTGGGGTTCGGGGCCGTGCTGGCGGCGTTCGTCGGGCTGTTTATCGTGCTGTCGGCGCTGAAGATCGGGGCCCAGACGGTTGACAAGGCGAAAGGCATTGAAACCGCGGCCGCGGCGGCGGGCGAGCAGCAGACTGAAATCAAGGCCGAGGCGAAGGCCGAGGGTCCGAAGGAACCGGACGCCAATGTGCGCAAATGGGCCATCTGGGCCGCGGCCATAGCCGTCGGCATCGGATCCATGGCGGGCGGCGGCGCCGTCGGTTACGTGGGAGCGGCAGCCATGGGCGCCATCGGCGAAAAGCCCGAACTGGCGGGGCGCGCCCTGATCTTCGTCGGTCTGGCCGAAGGCATTGCCATTTACGGCCTGATCATCGGCATCATGATTCTCGGCAAAGTGTAGGAAAATACTTTGCAGTTTTTCGTCATCGGAGACGAGGACACGGTTCTGGGGTTCCGGCTCGCCGGCGTGGAAGGTGAAACCGTGAAAACGCCGGAAGAGGCGCGCGACAGCCTGGACCGCGCGTTTCAGAGGCCCGGCATCGGGGTCATCATCATGACCGAACGGGCGGCCGAATCCATCAGGCCGCAGGTGGACCGGCTCGTCTACAAATCGGAACTGCCGCTGATCATCGAAATACCCGGTCTCGCGGGACCCATGGAAGGCCGTAAGACGGTGAAGGAAATGATCAGGCAGGCCGTCGGAATTCAGCTGTGACGGATACTCCGCGAGATCTTCGGTCCGCTTCGCTGGGACCTTCGGTCCGTTTCGCTGGGACCTGCGGTCCGCTTTGCTGGGACCTGCGGTCCGCTTCGCTGGGACCTGCGGTCTCACCGGCCCCATGGAAGGCCGTAAGACGGTGAAGGAAATGATCAGGCAGGCCGTCGGAATTCAGCTGTGACGTATACTCCGCGAGATCTTCCGGGATTGATCATGAAAACGCGCCGGGATTGCACCAGCCAGGACAGGCTGTTTTGACAGGGTGAATATTTCCAGGTAAAAAGGCGGTTATGGAAGAACAAAAATCGACCTCGGAAGTTCTGCGCCGTGAAATCGTGCGGCAGTCCGGGGATGAGGCGCGGTCGCTCGTCGGCCAGGCCGAAAAGGAAAGGGCCGAGGTCCTGGCCCGGGCCGAAGCGGAAGCCGGAAAAATCAGGACCGAGACCCTGCGCAAGGCGACGGCGCAGGCCGACGCCCTGCGTAAACGCATTCTCTCGGGCGTGCACCTGGAAGCGAAAAAGCAGGATCTGCGCGCGAGGGAGGAAGCCGTGCGCAGGATATTCGCGCTGGTGCGTGAAAAACTGGACGCCTTCCGCAAGACGAAGGAGTACGGGCCGTTCCTGAAAAGCCTGCTGGTGGAAGGCGTTCTGGCGCTCGACGGGACGGAGTTCACGGTGACGGCGGGCGACGTCGAAGCCGGGCTGCTGACGAAAGACATGCTGGCCTCGGCATTGGCGGAGATTGAAAAAGGCGGGAAGCGCGCCGTGCTGTCGCTGTCGAAGGACATTCTTCCCGAGGGCGGCGTCGTGGTCTCGTCGAAGGACGGCCGCACGCGTTTCGACAACAGTGTCACCGCGCGCATGAAGAGGAACCAGGACGCCATGCGCACGGTTGCCGCGAAGGCATTGGCGTAATGTAATAGAACACGGATCAATCGGGCGGATCGGTTTTTGGCTGATCCACACATGCCGGGTATAGAACGATCCGCGTTCTATCATTCATTAAGTACAGGAGTGCTCGTTGTACGAAGTCATCGGAAAAGTCAGCCGGGTGCTCGGGCCGGTGGTGCAGGCCAAGGGCGTCACCCGGGCACAGATGCAGGAACTGGTCGAGGTGGGCGAAGACCGCCTGATCGGCGAAATCATGCGCCTCAACGGGGACGAGATCTCCATTCAGGTGTACGAGGACACGACGGGCCTGACGCCCGGCGCGGCCGTGTACGGATCGGGCCAGCCCCTTTCGGTGGAACTCGGACCGGGACTCATGGGCTCTATTTACGACGGCGTGCAGCGCCCGCTCGAGGCCATCAAGGCCCAGTCGGACCAGTACATCCGGAAGGGCGTCAAAGTGCCGCCGCTCGACCCCAAAAAGAAATGGACGTTCAAGCCGGCCGTTCAAAAGGGCGACACGGTGACACCCGGACAGATTCTGGGAACGGTTCCCGAGACCCGGGCCACGGAGCACCGCGTGCTGGTTCCGCCCGACGTCTCGGGCCGGGTTTTGAAAATCGTCCCGGCTGGCGAATACACCATTGAAGACGAAGTCTGCACGGTCGAAACCCCCGCGGGAAAACAATCCCTGCGCATGGCCCAGCGATGGCCCGTGCGCAAGCCGAGGCCGAATAAAAACCGCCTCCAGGCGACCATTCCGCTGCTCACGGGGCAGCGCGTCATCGACACGCTGTTTCCCGTGGCCAAGGGCGGCACCGTGGCCGTGCCCGGAGGGTTCGGCACGGGCAAGACCGTCGTGGAACACCAGGTGGCCAAATGGTCTGACGCCGACGTGGTGGTGTACATCGGCTGCGGCGAACGCGGCAACGAAATGACCAACGTGCTCAAGGAATTCCCGCACCTCACCGACCCGCGCTCGGGCAGGCCGCTGATGGAGCGCACCGTGCTCATCGCCAACACCTCGAACATGCCGGTGGCGGCCCGCGAGGCGTCGGTGTACACGGGCGTCACCATCGCCGAATATTTCCGCGACATGGGATACCACGTGGCCATCATGGCCGATTCCACCTCGCGCTGGGCCGAGGCCCTGCGCGAATTGTCGGGAAGGCTCGAGGAGATGCCGGCGGAGGAGGGATTCCCCGCCTACCTGCCGACCCGCCTGGCGGAATTCTACGAGCGCGCGGGCATGGTCGAAACCCTGTGCGGCAAACCGGGTTCGGTGACCATCATCGGCGCGGTGTCGCCCCCCGGCGGCGACTTCTCCGAGCCCGTCACCCAGCACACCAAGCGCTTCATCCGGACGTTCTGGGCGCTCGACCGCGACCTGGCCAACTCGAGGCATTACCCCTCCATTTCGTGGCTCGACTCGTATTCGGAATACGTCGACGACGTGAGCGGCTGGTGGAAGGAGCACGCCGATCCCGAATGGTCCGCCATGCGCACCGAGATCATGGATTTGCTTCAGCGCGAGGCGCGCCTGCAGCAGGTGGTGAAGCTCGTGGGCGCCGACGTGCTGCCCGACAGCCAGAAGCTGATTCTGGACGTGGCCGACCTGTTCAAGAACGTGTTTCTGCAGCAGTCGGCCTACGACCAGATCGACCAGTATTCCACGGCGCTGAAACAGGTCAAGATGCTGAGGGTGATCGTGTCGTACAACCGTTTCGGCGGCGAGGCCATCAAGAAGGGCGCCACGCTGGCCAAACTGAACTCGCTGCCGTCGTACC
>JBFZEN010000286.1:0-3208 GCA_041306805.1 bacterium | reverse complement strand
TCGAACCGTTGATCCAGCTGCGCAAGGACGGAGTCAGAAAAACCGGCGAGGCGCTCGGCCTGCCCAGGGAAATCTTCGAGAGGATCCCTTTCCCGGGTCCGGCCCTTTCGGCGCGCGTCATCGGCGAAGTCACGAGAGAGAAGATCGAAACGGTTCGAACAGCCACGGCCATCGTTGAAAAGACCCTGTCGCGCACAGGGGCTTTTCAGTACATGGCCATTCTGCACGACGACCGTGTCACCGGCATGCGAAACGGGAAAAGGGAATTCGGCCGTCAAATTGAAATTCGCTGCTGGGAAAGCGTGGACGCCCGGGAGGCCCGTCCCATGCGTCTGCCGTTCGATTTGCTCGAAAGCATGGCAAACGATCTCGTGGGCCAGGTGCCCGGCGTGGTGAGCGTCACATACCACATCGCAACAAAGCCGCCGTCCACAATGGAAGCGGTTTGACAATCATGCCGGACGGGCCGGATCTCCAGTTCGGATGACGACCGGTTACAAGGTATTAAAAATCGAATGGTCCCGACAGGAAGCAAGCTGGACGGGACCATTTTTTTGATATTGAAGGCCGCTTCGCTTGGGATGGAGTCCATATCCAAATCCGCTGGCGCATATCGAGCGATTTATTATCATGAATAACAATTACTTGACGTTGCGTTACAATTGTGTAACATGACGATATCAGGCACGTTTTCTGCAGTATTGCCATCTATATGAGCGGGACCGGTCATGCGGGGAAGAATCAAGCGACAATTCCCCGCGCTTCACGAGGATACCGGAAACCGCGTGTTCAAGACGGAAAAGATACAGGAGGATTCATGAAAAAGACGGTCATGGTCGTGGACGACGACGAATTGGCTCGGCTCACGGTCAAAAAAATTCTGGAGCCGACGGGACTTCAGGTGACCGCGGTGGAAAGCGGCGAGGCCTGCATCCGCGAAGTGCAAAAGGGATTCGAGGGGCTCATTCTCATGGATATCATGATGCCGGGGATGGACGGCTGGGACACCATCCAGTCCCTGGTCGACCAGGGCATCGTCAAGGGCAATATCATCTGCATGCTCACCGGCAAGGAATCGCCTGACGACAGAATGAAAATGTTCAAGGAATACATATTGGACTATATCCGAAAACCCTTTGATCAGAAGAAATTCACGCAGCTCGTAAAAGATTACCTTTCATATTTATGATAGGACACCTTTGGGAGAGCGCATGGAAAAACGCAATTTAGTCATTATCGGTTCTTCGGGCGCGAGCCTTCCGATTCTGATTTCCATATTCAAGAACATGCCGAAACTGCGCGGCCCCGTGGTGCTTATCCAGCATATGCCATTCTACATCAACGATGCGGTGCGCACCAACCTCGCAAAAAAAACCGACATGACGGTGAAGATGGCCGAAGCAGACGAGGTTCTCAAACCGGGGACGCTCTATATCGCGCCCAGCGAAATGCATTTCAAGCTTGCACACAACGAACGCATCCAGCTAGAAAACGGGCCGAAAGTCAATTACGTATGTCCTTCCATCGACGTGGCGATGCTGTCGGTTGAAAAGGACCCGGCCATGCATCCCATGGGCATCCTTCTGGCCGGCGTGGGAGATGACGGCGTCAAGGGAATCGGTCATATCAAACGCATCGGGGGCGTCACGGTGGCCCTTGATATCCAGGCCAGCACCATTTCGGGCATGGCCGAAGATGCCATTGCCACGGGTTCCGTCGATTTTGTTCTGGGTTCGGACGCCATCCGGATCAAGGTGGCGGAGCATCTGGGCCAGCCGAAATAGTCCGTTGAATCACCCGATCCGTTTCCGCGGCCTGTCCTTTATCTGAGAGCCTGCGGCGGGTTTCCTCATCACAAAAATATTTCCCACTATCAACAATGCCATGCCTGCAAACGTGAAAGCCGACCACCGGTATCCCTCGAAAACCGAAGAGACGGCCAGGGCCACAACGGGAATGATCACCGGGCCGTAGGCGGCCTTGTTGGCGCCGATTTTCCCGATCAGGGTGAAATAACAATAGAATGCGATCACCGATCCGAAAGCCGCAAGATACAAAAGCGATCCGACATAGGCTGCCGACGGGTTAAACCGGACCGGTTTTCCCGATGCGAATGCAAGAACGAACATGATAGCCGCGCCGTAGGCCATGCTGTAAGCATTGGTCGGCATGACGGGCAGGCGCCTGTTCCCGTTCCTGACCGCGATGATGTTGCCGAACGAGTAAACCAGGGTGCTTAAAAAGGCGAGCACGACGGCGACCGTGTCGCCGTGAGAATGCCTGAAAGACGACAGTTCAGGCCAGAACACCAGAAAAATACCGGTCATGCCGAGCAGGGCGCCGAAAACGACGGTACGGCCGACCTTGGAGCCCATGAACAGCCAGCCGTTGAACATGGTCATGAAAATCAGTGACGATGTGATGACGGCCACCAGTCCGCTCGTCAGCCGCAGCTCGGCGAGATAGACGAACCAGTATCCGATGGAAAACGAAAACACACCCTGCAAAAAGAGGAAAAAGTGATCCTCCCATCCGAATTTTAACGGGCGCCGGGTGGCCAGACAGAACACAAACAGCATGCCGGCGGCCAAGGAAAAACGGTAGGCCACCGAAAACGCCGGGTCCACGTTCCCGAGCTGAAATTTGATGGTGAGCCAGGTGGATCCCCAGATGGCGATCGTTGTCAAATAGAGTCCCGAAATGAAGAATGGCTTGCTGTGGTGCGGCAGTGCGGATTGTGTCATGCGGCGTTGGGTCCTTTGATGAATTCAGACAGGCGCGGTTTTTCTCAATCAATATACTGATTCGGTCCAAGAAATCCAATTTGAAAGCCCTGGTTGAAACGACAAAATGCTTTGAATTTGGTACGGTTATTCATAAATTTATTGGAAAGAAAGAATGCAAGCCGTCTTGAACCGGCAAAGAATCCATTGAATCTGCCTATGAACGATAAATTGAAATCCGCCGTTCGTTTCATCCAGGCCGCCTTTCCCGGGCCGTCTGCGCGGCTGGCCTTGATTTTGGGATCAGGCTTGGGCGGACTCGGAGACGAGCTCGAACGGCCTCGTTTCGTGGACACTTTCGAGATACCCCATTGGCCCGTTTCAACGGTGCCCGGACACAGGGGCCGCCTGGTTTCGGGTTTGATGGAAGGAATCAGCGTTCTGATCATGCAGGGGCGGGTGCATTTCTACGAAGGGTATGCCAT
>JBFZEN010000285.1:0-2638 GCA_041306805.1 bacterium | reverse complement strand
GGCCGGAACCCCGATACCCTACGCTGTCCTGTATCCGGACCGAACGACGATATCGCATGGTCAAGCCATCCCCCGCGGGGGATTCTGTTCGACCCCGCCACGTTCACCGTGAAGCATTGGGCAAGGCCGCAGGATGCCGTGATTCACATCTTCCATTCGGGGTACTGGGGCAACCTCCAGTGGGCTGTCAGGACGATCGATGACGAGCGGCATGCCGTCTGGTTCGGCGAAGGCGGGTACCAGATGGGAGCCAAATGGACCGCCGAGCCGGCGACGATCAACAGAGGCTGCCGCTTCTTCATCGAGAATGTTTTTGAGGAACTGGACGCCCCGGGAGAGTGGTACCTCGACAGGGAGAAGGCCGTCCTCTATTTTTTTCCCCCGTCCGATATCAATCTCTCCACCGCATTGGTCGAAGTCCCGGTCCTTGAACATGCCGTGCGTTTCATCGGAACGCACACCAGGCCCGTCTCGCATATTTCCTTCGAAGGCTTCCGCATTGCGCACACGAAGGCGACCTTCATGGACACCTACGAGGTGCCTTCGCTCTCCGACTGGGCGATCCACCGGGGCGGGGCCGTTTTCATGGAGGGCGCCTGTGATGTGATTGTCCGGAACTGCTGGTTCGACGGCGTGGGCGGCAACGGGGTTTTCATGAACAAGTTCAATCGCGGGAACAAAGTCATGGGCTGCAAGTTCACCGGGGCGGGGGAGAGCGCCATCGCGTTTGTCGGTGCGCTCGAACTCACCAGCGGCACGCAACTGGCGTTTCCCTACGAGTGCCTTGCCCACAACAATCTGATTCACGACGGCGGCGTGTTCGGGAAGCAGATCGCGGGCGTCTACATTTCGCGGGCGAAGCGCATCACCGCATCGCACAACCTGATCTACAACATGCCGCGCGCCGCCATCTGCATCGGCGACGGAACATGGGGCGGGCATGTGATCGAGTTCAACCACTGCCATGATACGGTCAGGGAAACGGGCGACCACGGTCCGTTCAATTCCTGGGGCCGCGACAAGTACTGGTGCCTGGCGCAGTCCCACCTTCCCTATTCAAAGTACCGGAGCATGGAAGCGGGCAAAGTGGAAGTCGATGCCATGGAACCGGTGATCATCCGGAACAACTTTTTTGAGGAAAAGCCGGAAAGCATCGAGGACGACCTCGGACCGATGTTCGGTCTGGACCTCGACGACGGAGCATCGAACTACAAAATCTACAACAACATCACGAAGAACATCAGCATGAAGCTGCGGGAGGGCGCCAACCGGATCATCACCAACAACATCTGGTACAACAGCGTGGTCTCCCCCTGTTTTCACGTCGGCAACGAGTACAACCATGACCGCTACGTCAACAACATCACGGTCATGAGCAAAAACGACATGTACACGATCATCGCGCCGCCGGCCAGGGGGCCGTGGCTGGAGGAGCTTGACCGTAACTGCCTCTGGAGCCGTTCGGGAGAATTCACGGCTGAACTACTGGAACTGAGGGGTGAGGAAGGCCCGATCCCCGGGAGAAATGTCCTGTCCCTCAGGGAATGGCAGATGCTGGGATTTGACAAGAATTCCGTCTTTGCCGATCCCCAGTTTGTCGACCCGTCAAAGAATGACTTCCGGGTCAAACCCGAATCCCCGGCACTCAAGGTCGGATTCAAGAATTTCGAGATGGGGAAATGGGGCCTGACGGATGAATTTCCTGCCGTGTGGCGGGATTAGAAAGAAACACGGTTTCAGAACTTCCCCCACCCGGTGCCGGTCATCCGTGACAGGCCACGGAAGAGCGCTGACGTGTTTCGGGAGATCTTCATGAATGGAAGAATGCTCTTGTTCGCCTGTGTTCTGTTTCTGGTCTTCGAAGCCATTGCAGGGGACAAAAAACCGATCGCCTGGTGGACCTTCGACGAAACTTCGGGCAGGTCCGCCAGGGACGCCGTGTCGGGAATCGTGGATTCGATCGAGGGAAACGGCAGGCATATTCAGGGAGTCCAAGGCAACGGTCTGAAATGCGACGGCCACACCACAAGGATCATCCGCGATGCCGGGGATTCACCCGTCATCACCGGCGCATTCACCGTGGAAGCCTGGGTGGCCCCCCAGGCTTATCCGTGGAACTGGTGCGCGGTCGTGAATCAGGAATACGAACACCAGAGGGGCTTTTTCTTCGGAATCGACGCGGAGGGCCGGGTCGGATTGCATCTGGCCGTCAACCGGCAGTGGCGGGAATGTGTCAGCGAATCCAAAATTCCCTTCATGGAATGGTCCCACATCGCCGGGACCTTCGATCCCGAAAGCGGAATGGTTCTTTACATCAACGGGAAGGAAGCCGGCCGGCTGGCCATCCGGGGAACTCTGCTGGCGGACATCAGGATGAACCTGGAAATCGCCCGAAACCACAAACGGACCGTTCCCACGTCCCTGAACCGGGCCGGCAGGGTCAGGGTGCCGGCCTCGTATTCGTTCGACGGAATCATCGACGAACTCAAAATCTACGGCTCCGCCCTTTCCGCCGGCGATATGGCTGATGCGGCGACCCGTGAAAAACCGGCCGGGAAACCAGTGCTCCAGTGGAGAAAACTCCCGTCGCTTCCGGTCGGGCCCCGCCGGTTCGGCGGTTTTTACACCAGCCTCAATT
>JBFZEN010000284.1:0-5393 GCA_041306805.1 bacterium | reverse complement strand
GTGGCCCTGCTGAATTTGGAATGGATGTGCAGATCGGCGACGATGCGGGGCACAACTCCTCCGCGAGAAATTGCATTGTTAAGAGGCTGAATCGGTAAATATTAAAAATAAAAAATCAAATATCAAAATGACAAGGTAAAAAGCAAAAATAGCAATGGGACATCCACACGGGACGGGCTTTGACTTTTCCATTTTTGATCTTCAATATGTCATTTTGAATTTTGCAATTTAATTTTTGATTTCATCCTCATTCCCAAATCCCGGCATCAATAGCCCCCGTACAATCCGCCGCCCCCCGTTCCTTTTTCTATCTTGATATCCTTCAACATGGCCGATTTGATGTTGATTTTGAAATAAACACGCTTGTAGTACCCCGTCGGAGTCCAGACGACCTGCGCCTCCCAGCAGTGCAGATCACGGTAAAAGACGAAGTCCTGGCTGACGGCCTTTTTCGCGGTCAGGTCCCACTGGGCCTGGTAAGACAACTTCCATTTCTTTCCGACGCGCATGTCCGAATTGGTCCTGACCCAGAACTGCTTGACTGGATAAAACGGATTGGCCTGGTTCCTTGAATAGCTGAGTGTTCCTGACAGCGACCAGGGTATCTCTATGCCCGAAACCGGCTGGTTCATGTCGTAACGGTCTCCGGGAATCGTTCCCATCATGGTCTGGCCGGGGGTGCCGTCATCTTCCTGTTTCTGGGCGGACCTGGCGCTTCGCGATTTGGAACGGCTGCGGAGTTGAAAGCCGAGATTGGCGTTGAAATTGACAAGGCGCATGAGATCCGTTTTCCAGAAATTCGACAAGCTGATGTCCTCGAAAAACGTCCGGGGCGTGCGCTGCCCCGTCCCGTCGAAACGGTAGAAAGAATATACGGTTGCCACATCCATGCTGACGCCGCCGGCGGGGCTGGCACGCAGCGACGAATACAGGTCGCTCCATTTGTATTCCTTCGCCTCCCAATTGTAGGACGACTGCAGGTTCCACGTCAGCAGGTCGAATTTTTTGGCCTTGTCGCCCTCGCCGATTTTCATCTGAAACAGGTTCTGCAGCCCCAGGTTCATGGACCTGCGGCTTCCCGTGCCCGTGCTTCCGAACAGGCTTCCTTCATAGCGGTCGTAGCTGCCGACGGTCCCGGACGTGTCTTCGACGTTCTGGTAATAGCCGTACGCGTCCTTCGAGAAATCGGGCTGAAATGTAAAGCCGACGTTCGGCGTGGCCACGTGCCTCAGCTTGACCGTTTTCATGAATCCCGGGGCGAACAGGCCGTACACCTTGGTTCCGAACGAGGCCGAGACGTCGAACGTGCGCCTTGCAAAGAAACCCTTTTCAAGGCTGCCGGAGATATCATTTGACTCCGCGTCGAGTGAATAACTTTTTCTCTGGTCGACCCAGGTTTCCCGGTAATTCACTGCCGGATTCATGTTCAGCCGTCCGAACAGCTTCTGCGAACTGGACAGCTGCACGGCGTGCTCCCAACCCGCCGCTTCCTTTCGGTTCACGACTGAATTCCCGTCGACAGAACCATGGGTCGCGCTTCTCCTGGACAGGAACTGGGAATAGTACGAACCGTAAATCGAATGGTACCAGCGCGTTTCTTCAGCCGCCCCTCTTCCCTTCGCCTTGGGCGGCGACCAGAGCGGTGTCTGGCCGCTGCGAATGTGGATCTGGGGCAGGGTTTCGGTGACATCGTCGGTGCTTAGGTTGCGCGTCTGGTTCAGGTTCATTGAAACGCTCCAGGCATTGCTGAAACGCTTGGTCAGCGTGGCGTTCGAGCGGATTTCCTGCTGCAGCCTGTAATCGCGGTTGGTGCTGAGCTCGCGGTAGAAATTGCCCGAACTCACCATCTGGCCGTATACCGAGAGCTGGGCCGTAGGCGACAGTTCCTGCGAATGGTTGATGTTCAGGTCCCAGCGCCGCTCCCGGGTGCCGAGCGACTCGAAATTCTTGCGCGTCCATGAACCGTTGATGGAGCCCCTGAGCCTGTAGCGCAGGGCGTAATTCAGGTCGCCGCGGAAAAGAAAGCCGCTTTTTTCGAACACGTCGGTCGATCCCTTGAAGTCCCAATAATCGCTGGCCGCCCAGTAATAGCCGATGTCGCGCAGGTAGCGGCCCTCGAGCGTACTTTCTCCGTAGCGTGGAATCAGAATGCCCGAATGACGGCCCCTCTTGATGGGGAAAAGCGCGAAGGGCAGGGCGAACACCGGAAATTTGTCAAGATAAAAAATGATGGGGCGGGCGATGACCTTGTCGTTGATGATGATTTTCATCTTCTGCGATCTGAACCGGTAATGCGGGTTGTCGGGCTTGTCGCACGTGGTGAAATCGGCGTCCGCCACATTGACGGTCTCGCCTTCCAGCAATTTGAGGACTCGGCCGTAGTAAAAACCGTCCTCGTACCGCGTCCTTCCGCGCACGACGCGGCCTTTTCTCGTCACGAAATTGTACGTCATGGTTTCGCCGGCCATGGTGTCCCCTGCCTGGATGAACCGGGGAAAACCGACAAGCATGCCGACACGGGTGGAATCGCCGTTTTTCCGTTTCACCCACACGGAATCGAATATCCCCTCGGCCAAAAGCTCCTTTTTCTCCCAGTCCACCGTGATTTTCGCCGCCGTCAGCGCCATGTCCTGGTAGACGACCTTGGCCCTGGCCGTTAAAACGGTTTTCTTTCCGTCAATCGCGTTGTCGATGACCTGCGCCTCGTAAAAAACGGGTCCGGTGAGGTCCTGCCGGGACGAATCCCCGGAAGCCGGAGCGGACGGATTTTGTCCGTTCAGCAGAGCCGTTCCCGAAAGAAAAACCAGACCCCAAATTGAAAACATCTTGTGTGTTGATAGAAAATTCAAACGGGATTCCCGGGTATATTTAAAAGAATGGGTTGACCACGGAAGCATACGGAGCCGTCAATGCATGGTCCCGCCCCTGATTCTCCCGTGCAGGGTCCGTGTTGTTTTCCGTGGTGTGCATTTCTTTGTCCGCGATGACGCCGGGTCAAACGCCTTCCATGGCCAGCTTGGCCGCGCCGACGATGCCGGCCGAATTGCCCAGGGAAGCCCTGACCACCTGGACGGTTCCCCGGGGGACTTTCAAGGCGTCCTTCGCCAGCCTTTCGCGGGCCGATTTAAATATCCACTCCCCCGCGTTCGAGACGCCGCCCCCGATCACCGCCCTTTCGATGTTCAGCAGGTTGACGATATTGGCCAGAGCCGTTCCCAGGAACTCTCCGATGTCTCTCAGGACAGCCTGGGCGACGGCGTCACCCTGTTCCGCGGCTTCGCCCACGTGCCGGGGTTCCATTTCGTTGGGTTTGACGCGGTGAAGCGACGATGAACGGTCGAGCGCCAATTTCTCGCGCGTCCGCCTTAAAATTCCCTGCGTGCCGATGAAAGCCTCCACGCAGCCCCTGCGGCCGCATGCGCAAACAGGGCCGTCGTGCTGTATGGTCGTGTGGCCGAATTCGCCGGCGGTGTTGTCCTTGCCCCGGTAAAGGCGTCCATCCAGAACGATTCCTCCGCCCACCCCCGTGCCCAGCGTCACCATGAGCATGGCGGCTGCGCCGCGGCCCGCGCCGCAGGCATATTCCCCCAGGGCGGCGACATGGGCGTCGTTGTCCAATACCACGGGAAAACCGGAGGCTTTTCGCATGTCGCTGGCGACGGGAACATTTTTCCAGTTCGGCACATTGGGCCCCTCGATGAAAACGCCTTTTTCATGGTCCACCTGGCCCGCGGCGCCGATGCCCGCGGCCGCCACCGTTCCCCGTCCCCGGGCGGTTTCCGCCAGCGATTGAATCAATCGGGCCATTTCACCCAGCGTGTGGCCGGCCGGCTCCGACGCTCCGGTGGGAACGGATCTTTCCGAAACGATGCGTCCGTCCGCGTCCACCAGACCGCCCTTGATGTGGGTGCCGCCCAGGTCTATGCCGATGTACAGCTTTTTGTCTTGTGTCATCACGACTTTTCCTTTTTCGATTGGCGTTTTTTCCAGAGCCTTTCCAGCCTGGCCTTGATGTTCTTCTCCTCCCCGATTTCCTTGGGGCGGTAATATATCCTGTCCTTCAGTTTGGGCGGCAGGCATTCCAGTTCCGGGAATCCGCCCTCGAAATCGTGCGCGTACCTGTAGCCTTCCCCGTAGTCCATCGATTTCATCAGGCCGGTCACGGCGTTCCGCAGGTGCAGGGGCACAGGCTCGGGCGGGAGGTTGCGGACGTCTTCCGACGCTTCGCTGACGGCCGTATAGGCGGCGTTGCTCTTGGGCGCCGAGGCGAGGTAGGTGGCCGCCTGGGAAAGGATGATGCGCGCCTCGGGCATGCCCACGCTGTGCACGGCCTGAAAGGCGGCATTGGCCAGCACCAGAGCCTGCGGATCGGCGTTCCCCACGTCTTCGGACGCCAATATCAGCATGCGCCGCGCAATGAACAGGGGATCCTCGCCCGATTCGAGCATGCGCGCCATCCAGTACACGGTTGCGTCCGGGTCCGAACTGCGCATCGACTTGATGAAAGCCGAAACCGTGTCGTAATGAAAATCGCCCTGTTTGTCGTACATCAGGGTCTGTTTCTGCATGGCCTCCTTGACCAGTTCCAGAGTGACCGGCCGCCTGCCCGAAACGGATTTGGCCAGCCTTCCGCACAATTCGAGCGCGTTCAGCGCCGTCCTCGCATCGCCTCCGGACAGGCTGACCAGCAACTGGATGGAATCGCCGGACGCCTCCAGATTCATGGATTTGATCAAGGCGTCCTTTTCGAGGGCGCGCCGCAGGATGAACACCAGGTCGTTTCCCGTGAGCGGTTCGAGCCTGAACACCCGGCAGCGCGAAAGCAGCGGTGCGATGACCTCGAACGAGGGGTTTTCCGTGGTGGCGCCGATGAAAATGAGCGTGCCGTCCTCCACGGAATGGAGCAGGGCGTCCTGCTGGGCCTTGTTGAAGCGGTGGATTTCGTCGATGAAGAGGATGGTGCGCTTCCCCAGGGCTTTGCGGTTGGTCCTGGCCTGTTCCATGATCTTGCGCAGGTCCTGCACGCCGGCCGTCACCGCGCTGATCGAAAAAAAGGCGGCCTTGGTCTCATGGGCCACGATGCGCGCCAGCGTGGTCTTGCCCACACCGGGAGGGCCCCAGAAAACCATGGACATGGGCTCGTCGTTCTCGATGAGCGTGCGCAGCACCCGCCCCTTTCCGGTCAGCGATTCCTGGCCGACCAGGTCGTCGAGGCGTTCGGGGCGCATGCGGTCGGCAAGGGGCGAAAAAACCGGTTTGGCGGAAGCGGGCGGACTCTCGAATAGATCCATGGTTTGTAATTTAATGGTTGCGCGCCGGAATGTCAAGGAAGACTTCCCTTTCATGCGCATCCGTGCGGTTCCATTCAAAGAAATCCTTGCGCAAGAATGGAA